>CAMTMX010000183.1 GCA_947073495.1 uncultured Porphyromonadaceae bacterium | reverse complement strand
TTGCCCCTAACCCCGACACTTCTTTTGAAGCTGCTTTTTATTGCTTTTGTTTTTTCGTCAACAGCTTTTCTTGCCATCGATTGTAAAAAGTTTGATCAGAACTTGCCATTTCAGACCGGATTGGCGCTACACAAGAGCGGACAGTGGGAGAAATCAAACGAAGTGATGATGGATCTGCTGCCTCACTCCTCCGACCCGATGCCTCTGAACATTATCGGCAAGAACTACACAGAACTCAATATGCGCGACTGCGCGGGACACTACCTCCGCCGCAGCACGCTGAGATGCCCCAACCGGCTTTATCCGCATTACCTCCTGATGAAGCTTTACCTGAAAGAGCCGACAGATTCCGCCGCAGCCCGGAGGGAAGCAAAAATCCTGCTGACAAAGAAAGAGAAAGTCCCTTCCCCTGCCATAGAAGAGATGAGGAAGGAAGCAAGGCGAATTAACGACAGGTGGGATTTACATTGAATTGCAAACCCCACCTGTCGTTAATTCTTATTTGTTCAGAAGAATTTCTTTTCTTCGCCGAGCATCACCGAAAGGAGATTGTTGGCAAGACTGCTCGCACCGATACGGAACAGATCCTGATTCAGCCATTCATCACCAAGGACTGTCTTGACGATTGTATAGTATTGTACCGCTTCCTGTGCCGTACGGATACCACCTGCTGCCTTGAAACCAACTTTCCTGCCGGTCTGTTGATAATACTCCTTGATGCACTCACACATCACGTATGCCGCTTCAAGCGACGCACCGGGATAGATCTTGCCGGTGGAAGTCTTGATGAAATCCGCGTCGCTCCACATTGCAAGTATTGAAGCCTCCTTGACAGCGGCAGCAGTCTTAAGAGCACCGGTCTCCAGAATCACCTTCAACTTCGCATCCTTGGCAGTATGCTTGAGTTCTATCAGTTCGTCGCAAAGATCCTCATAATTCTTGTCGCGCAGATAACCGAGGTTCATTACGACGTCAACCTCATTCGCACCGCCGGCAACAGCCAACGCCACGTCAGCGACCTTTACTGCCGTGAAAGTCTGGCTTGACGGGAAACCACCCGCCACAACCGCCACATCGACACCGGTGACCTCCAACGTGGAACTTACCACCTCCGCGAAGTTACTGTATACACAGATAGCGGCAACATTCTTAAACTGCGGATACTCGTTGTCAAAGTCATTCACACGCTGAGTGAACGCAGTCACACTATCCTGACTGTCTTCGGTGCTCAATGTGGTGAGATCTATAGAACTGAAGAGAAATTTATACACCTCCTGATTCTCGTATTCGGGTGCCTTCTCCATTATTTTCTTCACCTCGGCAGCAACAGCCGCATCGTCGCAGACAACCTTGCTGTCGCTTAAAGCTTTCTGATATCTGTCCATAATTATTTATTCGTTAAAATCAGAGGAAGATGTCTCTTAGAACTGAAACAACTTCCTCCACAAAATTATCTAAAAATCTTCAGACTTTCTTATATTTCACATCATTTTTTACGCCTGGGAGCTATCCGGTCGGGATTCTGCTTCAAGAACTGCTCCCACGACTTCGCCCCTTTCTCGATCTGCGGTTTCCCGGTTTCATAGAAATGGGTGAGAGCCGCCGCAAGCGCATCCGTCGCATCAAGAAGGCGGGGCATATTCTCCTGAGGGATTTTCAATATGTGGCGAAGCATATTCGCCACCTGTTCTTTCGACGCGGACCCGCTTCCCGTCACTGCCTGCTTGATGGAAAGAGGGGCGTATTCATGAATCGGGATGTCGCGCGAGAGCGCGGCTGCCATGGCAACGCCCTGTGCCCTGCCAAGCTTGAGCATCGACTGCACATTCTTTCCGAAAAACGGAGCCTCTATGGCAAGTTCGTCGGGCAAGTATTGCTCCACAAGTCCGGTTACGCGCTCGAAGATGCGAGACAATCTCAAATAATGGCTCTCGAATTTGCTAAGCTGTATCACCCCCATCACAATGACCTTTGGAGTCTTGCCGTTGATGCCGAGCACACCATATCCCATGACATTTGTGCCGGGGTCAATACCCATTATTATCCGCTCGAAATCATGTTCTGCACGGATCTTCCCTTTTGATTGTTGTGGTCCCATACCCGCACCGACGCTCCCGGGAGCATCATATTTCGGTTCGACGCTCATAGAGGGAGTTTCTTCAGTAGTGTTATAAAAAAAGCGGCATGAGGACCGAAATTACGGTTGAAATCGCCAAGCACTCCGGGGAGCACGGCGTCGTGCCAGACGTGAGCCTTCTCTTCCGTTTCAAATTCTACATGAAGAGCCATACTAAGTCCATGTTCCGGACCCGGTTTTTCCCCGCCAGCCTCCACAACAGTCTGCAAACGCGGATTTGCGGCGGAATAAGCAGTATTCATTATTGCCGGCATTGCCGAAGAACGTAGCCAGTCAAGAAATCTTTCCCCGGCATCAGGAGCCAATACAAAAGTTATGTTGTATAGATACATAGTTGGGAGTTTTGAGTTGGGAATTGGAAGAGCTGAGTTTTGAGAGGTGTGTCGGGAGAGTTTTTTCAGATTTATCAGCCACTATAAGAAATTGTTTAAAATTTCTAAGATTTATAACCCTTATAAGAATAATAAAACTTATAAGAGTTAGATTCCTGATGACTCTCATTCAACATTCAAAATTCAACATTCAAAATTACAAAAAAACGGCATGCTTTCACAAACACGCCGCCAAAACAAAATTATGAAAAACATTCAACGCTATGCTGCAAGCAGC
>CAMTMX010000182.1 GCA_947073495.1 uncultured Porphyromonadaceae bacterium | reverse complement strand
GGTTCCATAATGACTGAATAAATATCATAAAGATGCCGACAAAGACCTCAATAACAAGACAAAATAATTTTAAACAGTTTCTGAGATTCGAAAGCAGAATCAATTATTTTTTGATTCTGTCATAAGATCACATATCTTTTAACGAAAAAATCACTAAAGATGTTACAGAAAAGGTAATTTTATCCTAATGTACGACGGGATGAACATGCAAGAACAACATGTCCATCCCGAAATAGGCGAAACTCCGATATTGAAAAAGACTGTTTTATCAATAATATTGAGCAAGAATCTGTTCGAGTTTCTCAATTGGCTGAACGCCTGATTCTCTCCATTCAAGCTTTCCATTCTTGAAAACCATCAATGTTGGCACTGACCTTACATTGTAGACAGCTGCAAGTTGTTCATTTTTATCGATATCGATAGTGATGATTCGGGCTTTATCGCCAACTTTGGCATTCAGTTCCTCAAGAATTGGATGCATCATCTTGCACGGGCCGCACCACGTGGCGAAGAAATCGATTAGTACAGGTTTCTCTGATTTGATTATATCCTCAAATTTTTCCATAGTATAATATATTAGTATCTATTTTATACAACACTCACCCTATGCCATTGGTTGACTTTACTGAATCATGACTTTCCAAACGCATTTGCCACGAATATTACGGCGATTATATCAAATTATCAAACTGCCATATTCTTATTGTATTTTTTGTAAAATCAACCCTTCTTATCCTACATATTTCAACCCCTCACCCATATAAATAGCATTTTTACACACATTGTTATAAATTTTACATTTTTTAGCACTTATTTGTCGTAAAAATTTTGGTAATAGATTTTTTAATCTTAATTTTGCCGTTGCAACCCAATTCCCATTTTCAGGAAATGGCAAGTTATGTACCTTAAATTTAATAATAATATACTAACCATGGACAATAACCTTAGCCTCAACCCTAACAAGTTGGTTGAGTATCTTCAGAAGTCTCCGGCAGAGTTTCGTAAGGCTGACATTATCAAATTTGTCAAGGAGAACGGCATCCGCATGATCAATTTCATGTATCCTGCCGATGACAACCGTCTCAAGACCCTAAATTTTGTGATCAATTCCGAAGAGTATCTTGATTCCATTCTCACATACGGAGAGCGCGTCGACGGTTCGAGTCTTTTCCCCTTCATTGAGGCAGGCAACAGCGATCTATATGTTATCCCCCGTTATTCCACAGCTTTCCTCGATCCTTTCGCAGAGATTCCTACACTTACTCTTCTCGCATCTTTCTTTGACAAGGAAGGAAAACCTCTGCATTCTTCCCCTGAATATACCTTGCGCAAGGCTTGTGAGTCTTTCCGTGAAGTAACTGGAATGGATTTCTACGCAATGGGTGAGTTGGAATATTATGTCATCTCTGAAGACACCGGACTTTTCCATGCCAATGATCAGAAAGGATATCATGAATCGGCACCCTATGCCAAGTTCAATGATTTCCGAGTGGAATGCATGAGCCTGATAGCCCAGGCTGGCGGTCAGATCAAATATGGGCACAACGAAGTAGGCAACTTCACAATCGATGGCATGATCTATGAACAGAACGAGATTGAATTCCTACCTATCCCCGCACAACAGGCAGCCGACAATCTGATGATTGCAAAATGGATTATCAGAACCCTCGCGGCTAAGAAGGGTTATGATGTGACTTTTGCTCCTAAGATAACGGCTGGCAAGGCTGGCAGCGGCCTTCATATCCACTTCAAGGTGATGAAGGGCGACCGGAACATGATGACTGAAAACGGAGTTTTGAGCGATGTTGCAAAGAAAGCAATTGCTGGCATTCTCGAACACGCAGACGCAATCACGGCTATGGGCAATAAGGTTCCCACAAGCTACTTCCGACTCGTGCCTCATCAGGAGGCTCCTACCTCTATTTGCTGGGGCGACCGCAACCGTTCTGTGCTTGTCCGTGTGCCTCTCGGATGGACAGGTGAAAACGATATGTGTTCTCAGGCTAATCCTCTTGAAATGGGACATGGAACTGTTCCTCCGCAGAAACAGACTGTCGAGCTCCGTAGCGCAGACTGCTCAGCCGACATCTACCAGCTCATCGCGGCTATGGTTGTGGCTGCACGCACCGGTTTTGAGATGGAAAACGCTCTCGGACGCGCGGAAGATATGTATGTTAGCGTAAATATCCACAACGACGAGAACAAAGAGAAACTTGCTCAGTTGAAATCTCTTCCCGACAGCTGTGTGGCTTCTGCAAAGGCTCTTGAAGCACAGAGAGACGTCTTTGAGAAAAATGGTGTGTTCTCACCCCAGCTCATCGATGGCATCATCAAGAAACTGTCTGCATTCAATGATGCCAACCTTCGTGATTCTCTTGCCGGCAAGCCGGAAGAAATGATGAACGTGGTCAGACAATACTGGCACTGCGGTTAATAATCATATATTATCATACAAAACGTATCATACAAAACGGCGATCAATTATGGTCGCCGTTTTCTATTTCTTTTGATAGACAAAAAATGTCGATATTTTTGATTTATTGTATGGTCTTTCCTGATTTAGTTAAGATAAAGAAAGATAAAATGAATCAATCTATAAATCCGTGTCAGGATGATTCTGTGCCCGTGCTTTAGCGAGGGGAATACGGATGCTTTCTCCATAACATTCATCAATTATCAATGACTTTTCAACAAATGTGGAGAAGAACCACATTGAAGTTGTTTAAACTTTTTTCTTTTTCAAGATTTCGTCAGATTTTCGAGGCGGT
>CAMTMX010000181.1 GCA_947073495.1 uncultured Porphyromonadaceae bacterium | reverse complement strand
TTCTTTGTGCCGCCGCCAAACTGGTCGCCACCTTCTGCACAGAGTGTGTGCCACCAAGCCATGGCGAATTTGAGCCATTCCTTCATGGGTTTGCCGAGGACCACTCTTTCTGCGTCATAATAACGGTAGGCGAGGGGATTATAGCTTGAAGTTCCCTCGAACTTGATTTTCCCTATCGAGGGAAAGTATTCCTTGTTTGCCATCTTAGGTATTGGTTAAATTATTTATATTCGGGTTTCTGATATATTATACGAGTTCGCGGGCAAGAATACTCTTCCAGCGGGCGTAAGCCTCGAGATATGGAGTGCGGTCAGACGCCGGTTCTATCACCTCAAGCACCTTCAATGATCCAAACGCCTCGTTGTTGTCCTTATAGATTCCGGCACCGATTCCGGCACCTTTTGCTGCTCCAGCCGCTCCGTCGGTGTCGACGAGATCAATTGTCGCGCCCGATACGGAAGCAAGAGTCTCACGGAAAATCGGGCTCAGGAACATGTTTGCCTTCCCTGCATGGATACGGTTTATCTTCATTCCGACAGACTCCATAATCTCCATTCCGTACATGAACGAGAACACGATGCCTTCCTGTGCGGCACGTATGATATGATTGCGGTTGTGGATGTTGAAGTTAATTCCATGGAAAGAACATTCGATCTGACGGTTTTCCAACACGCGCTCCGCACCGTTGCCGAAGGGCAGGATTACAACGCCCTGTGAGCCGACCGGCACTTTTGCGGCAAGCTCGTTCATATCTGCATAGCTAATCCCTTCCGGTGCCACGTTGCGTTTTATCCAGGTGTTGAGGATTCCGGTGCCGCTTATACATGTCATGACGCCAATGCGGGTCTGTTCTGCGGAATGATTCACGTGGGCAAAGTTGTTGACACGTGAACGGGGATCGTAATCCACAGTGCCGTTGATGCCGTAGACGACACCTGAAGTGCCCGCCGTAGACGCCACCTCGCCGGGATTAAAAACGTTTAACGACAATGCATTGTTCGGCTGGTCGCCCGCGCGGTAAGTGACGGGGGTTCCCTGAGCGAGACCGAGCTCCCTTGCAGCGGATTCCGTCAGTCGACCCTGTTCGGAGAATGTCGGCTTGACTTCGGGGAATATGGATGGTTCGTAGCCGTAATATTCCATGAGGAATATTGCCGGAGTGTTGTCTTTGAAATCCCACAGCATATACTCCGACAGTCCTTCGGGATTTGTACAGATCTCGCCGGTGAGTCTCATGGCGATATAATCGCCGGGAAGCATCACTTTGTAGATTTTTTCAAATATTTCTGGTTCTTCCTCTTTCAGCCATCGGAGTTTGGCGGCGGTGAAATTACCGGGAGAATTTAGAAGGCGTGGGAGACATACGTCGGCGCCAAGCTCGTTGAAAGCCTTTTCTCCGTATGGCACGCCTCTTGAATCGCACCAGATTATCGCGTCGCGGAGCACCCGGTGTTCTTTGTCGATAGCCACGAGCCCGTGCATCTGGTAGCTAATGCCGATAGCTTTTATATCTTTTGGATCGGCACCGCTTTCTTTCAGCACAGAGGCTGTCGCCTCCTTAAGATATTTCCACCAGTTTTCCGGATTCTGTTCTGCCCATCCCTGACGGAGAGCCTTGATTGGAGCTTCGTTTTTCGGGAAAAAATCAGACGCGACGCACACGCCAGTGGCTGCGTCCACAAGAGCCGCCTTTACAGACGAGCTGCCTATGTCGTATCCTAATAAATACATAAATATGCTAGTTTATAAAGGGTTATATGCTCCTCTAAGGGAGGCAAAGATATAATACGATTATTGTAGGAGGGAAAATGATTTTTTTTAAAGGAGAAGGATAGCCGGTGTCAGGATCAGAAATTCCCGACCGCCGACTATCCTTTTATGTGTCACAATGAATGTGGAAGCCTGTTCAGAACATTGATTTCACCTGATTATAGACATTGTCTGCAGTGAATCCAAGTTTCTCGTCAAGCACTTTATATGGCGCGGAGAATCCGAATGATTCAAGTCCCCAGATTTTACCGTCGGTGCCGACAAGACCGAGGAGGTTGACGGGAAGTCCGGCTGTGAGACCGAATTTTTTCACATTTTTCGGAAGCACCTCTTCCTGATATGCAGCAGGCTGTGTGCGGAACAGTCCTTCTGACGGAACTGACACTACGCGCACTTTAATGCCGTCTTCACGAAGTTTCTTGGCACCGTCAACAAGGGTTGAAACCTCAGAACCGGTGGCAACAAGGACCACATCCGGGTTTTCGTCAGAACCTGCTACAATATAGCCACCCTTTTCAGCCTGAGAATAGTCGTTGCCTACAGGAAGGTTGTTAATGTTCTGACGGGAAAGGATGAGGGCAGTAGGAGTGTAGACATTCTCCATGGCGAGTTTCCATGCAACTGTTGTCTCCTCTGCGTCTGCGGGGCGAAGCACAAGAACAGAGTTTCTGCCATGGTGATTCTTGAGTTTCTCCATAAGGCGGATCTGTGCCTCCTGTTCAACAGGTTCGTGTGTCGGACCGTCTTCACCAACGCGGAATGCATCGTGAGTCCAGATGAATTTGACAGGAAGTTCCATAAGTGCCGCCATACGGACTGCTGGCTTCATATAGTCTGAGAACACGAAGAATGTGGCGCAAGCTGCGATCACGCCTCCGTGGAGAGCCATACCGATGCAGCAGCAAGCCATTGTGAGCTCAGCGACACCAGCCTGAAGGAATGCGCCAGAGAAGTCGCCTTTTGCAAAAGCATGGGTCTGCTTGAGGAATGATATGGTCTTG
>CAMTMX010000180.1 GCA_947073495.1 uncultured Porphyromonadaceae bacterium | reverse complement strand
ATCGTGCATTCCGAAACAGAGGGTATCATCAAGGACTGGAAGAATGTGGTTTCGTTGACTTTGAACTGGAACATATCTTTCGGCAAAAAACGTAACTATCATAGTCCGCAATACGATAACCTTGACTCTGACACCGGAATCCTAAACAAATATAATGAGAAATAGGTTCCAGGGAGATGACGGAAACTATCCTTAGTGATTATAGAAAGCACTAACAAGAATATAGGATTTTATCCGTTAAAGAAGAAGTTATCATAAATACTTTTTATCCATCATGAAAATCAAATCAGGAATGTTACTTATGCTGGCATTGGCGTTAGGGGCGTGTAGTCAGCAAGGGAAAGTGAAGGTTAATGTAAGTAATGTTTCCGGCAACGATTGCTCGCAGGCTACTGTGGAATTGTCAAAAGATTCTATCCAGACACGCCTCGGATCGGCATATTGCTACGTAACGGATGCAGAAGGGAACGAGATACCCTCGCAACTCACATACGATGGCAAACTGATATTCCAGACCTCTTTACCTGCCGGCGGGTCAGCTGAATATACGGTGCTTCCTTCCGACACCATCCATTCTTATGCCAATCTCACATCCGGACGGCTTTATCCCGAACGTGCCGACGACATGGCATGGGAAAACGAAGTGAACGGGTATCGCGTCTACGGTCCCGCCACTCAGGCAAAAGGGGAACGGGGGTTTGGCTACGACATTTTTTTCAAGCACAAGACAGACGATCAGATTCTCGAAAAACTTTACGGACCGGAAACAGATCCTGCAACATGGCAGAAAGCCGATTCTTTGAGGAAGATTGATCCTAAGCTTGCTGAAGAGTTTATCAATTCGATCTCCTATCATATCGACCATGGCTTAGGGATGGATTGCTATGCTGTGGGTCCGACATTGGGCGCGGGAGTTGCCGCCATCGTCAAAAACGACACAATCAGATACCCCTGGTGCTATGAGAAAGCCGAGATACTTGACAACGGTCCGCTGCGCTTCACCGCACGTCTTGATTTCGCTCCCACGGTTATAGGTAACGATTCCGCGGTGGTGGAACACCGTTTGATTTCTCTTGATGCCGGTAGCTATCTCAACAACACTGAAGTATGGTATGACGGACTTACCGAGCCGGCGGAAGTGGCTGTCGGGTTCCCGTTGCGCGATGATTTCCAACCCTATTTCAGCGAAAATATAATCGCCTATTCAGATCCCACACAAGGTGCCGACAATGGCAGGGCATTACTTGGAATTGTAAGCGACAAACAGTTCGGACGCAAATCAGACCTGGATAACCATGTGCTCGGATTAACCACAATTCAACCTGCAGATACTCTCCGCTACTCATGGGGGTTCGCCTGGGACCGCGAATCTATTAAAGATATAGATAGCTGGAAATCATATCTGCAAAACTATACCACAACACCTGTCAGGGTGGAATATTGATAAATCCCTTTATTCCTATAAAGACATTTACCAGCGTAAATTAGTCTATAATCAAAAAAACTCCTTGCAAGCCAAAACTTGCAAGGAGTTTTTTTAAATCAAGATTTAGTATATCAATAGTTTTTTGCCTCTATTTCGAAGAAGCTCTTCGGATGGGCACATACCGGGCAAAGCTCGGGAGCCTTCTTTCCAATCACGATATGACCGCAATTGCGGCAGATCCAGATGGTGTCGCCTTCACGAGAGAATACGATCCCTTCCTCGATGTTGGCGAGCAGACGGCGGTAGCGCTCCTCGTGGTGACGCTCGATAGCAGCCACCATACGGAATTTGTGGGCGATCTGTGTGAATCCCTCCTCTTCAGCCTCCTGAGCCATACGGTCGTACATTGAAGTCCATTCGTAGTTTTCTCCTTCAGCTGCTTCACGGAGATTGGTCATCGTGTCGGAGATATCGCCGCCGTTGAGAAGCTTATACCAAAGTTTGGCATGCTCCTTTTCATTGTTGGCTGTTTCCTCGAAGATAGCAGCGATCTGCTCGTAGCCCTCTTTACGTGCCTTCGACGCGAAATAGGTATATTTATTTCTTGCCTGTGATTCACCGGCAAACGCTTCCTGAAGGTTGCGCTCAGTCTTGGTTCCTTTTAATTCTTTCATAGTTTTTTAGTTATTGAGTTTTGAGTTTTGTCTTTGTTTTTTGTTCAGACATTCCGGGCATATGCCTTTGAAATATACATCTATACAGTCTATCTGAAAGCCCGGTGTGGTGATCTCGGAGACTCCTTCCGGCATCGACATGTCGACAATCTTTCCACATGTCCGGCAAACAAAATGACTGTGCGGAGGCTGGGGCGCCAGATCATAATGTCGGTTTCCGCTTTCGATCTCAAGTTCCCTTATGAGCCCCACTTCTACAAGGGCATGAAGGGAATTATAGACCGTTGTTTTCGACAAAGACGGAAATTTATCAGATAAAACGCCATAAATCTCGTCAGCAGTCGGATGTCGTTTGGCGTTGGCGACAAACGACAGCACAGCAATGCGCTGCGCGGATGGTCTTAATCCTCCTTTGTGGATCATTTCGGTGAGCTGTCTGTCGCTATAATGGTTTTCTTTACACATGAAAAATTTAACATCTTTGTAATCGTTACAAAATTAGTAATAATTACAATCCAATCCAAATTTTTTGTAAAGAAACTTGATTTAAATAACAATATTTTAGAGAAGTCGTGGGAGTTTAACAATAGTAAAAGTGGAGATTAGCGATTTTTTTGTTAATTTTGCAGTCTAAGAAATTGTTTAAAATTTATTTTGTCTTGTTATTGAGGTCTTTGTCGGCATCTTTATGATATTTATTCAGTCATTATGGAACCCCATAACTCC
>CAMTMX010000179.1 GCA_947073495.1 uncultured Porphyromonadaceae bacterium | reverse complement strand
GAGGAGGCAAAGAAGCGCGACCACCGTAAACTGGGCAAAGAGATGGAGCTATTCACATTCTCTTCGACCGTAGGGCAAGGCCTTCCATTATGGTTGCCGAAAGGGGCTGCCTTGCGCGATCGTCTTGAGCAGTTCCTTCGTAAAATTCAGAAAAAATATGGTTATCTTCAGGTAATCACTCCGCATATCGGAAACAAGGCTCTCTATGTCACTTCCGGACACTGGGCAAAATATGGCAAGGATTCTTTCCAGCCTATTCACACTCCTGAGGAGGGTGAGGAATATATGCTCAAACCGATGAACTGCCCGCATCACTGTGAAATCTACAAATCGAGTCCCCGCAGCTATCGCGATCTCCCAATGCGCCTTGCAGAATTTGGCACTGTTTATCGTTACGAACAAAGCGGCGAACTCCATGGGTTGACACGTGTGCGCGGATTTACTCAGGATGATGCTCATATTTTCTGTGCAGCCGATCAGATAAAGGGAGAGTTCTTAAAGGTGATGGATATCATCCTCTATATCTTCAAGGCTCTTGATTTTAAAAATTACGAGGCTCAGATTTCACTCCGCGATCCTAAGAATAAAGAAAAATATATAGGATCTGATGAAAACTGGCATCTTGCCGAGAATGCAATTATCGAGGCATGTCAGGAGAAGGGTCTCAATGCAAAGCAGGTGGAAGGTGAAGCCGCCTTCTATGGTCCAAAGCTTGACTTCATGGTTAAGGATGCAATCGGGCGTCGCTGGCAGTTGGGTACAATCCAGGTGGATTACAACTTGCCCGAGCGTTTCGGACTTGAATATACCGGCAGTGACAATCAGAAGCATCGTCCGGTGATGATTCACCGAGCTCCTTTCGGATCAATGGAAAGATTTGTGGCTGTATTGCTTGAACACACAGCGGGCAAGCTTCCTCTTTGGCTCATCCCGGAGCAGGCTGTTGTGCTACCCATCAGTGAGAAGTTTAACGATTATGCCCGTAAAGTGGTGGATGTTCTTGACGAGAACGGAGTCAGAGCTTTTGTTGATGACCGCAACGAGAAGATCGGGAAGAAAATTCGCGATAATGAACTTAAAAAAGTGCCCTATCTTTTAGTCGTAGGCGAAAAAGAGGCACAAAATGATGAAGTTTCTGTAAGAAAACAGGGCGAAGGTGATAAAGGTACGATGAAAATCGTTAACTTTGCAGCCGAATTGAATGCAGAAATCGCATCAATGATAAATTAAATATAAAAAAATCAAAGCTGCTCTAAAGAAAAGCAACAACTGAATGGAGAAAAAACCACAATTTTCAGGTCCTCGCCGACCTGCCCCGGCGGGCGCTCCACGCCCTCCGCGTCCGGCAGGTGCCGGAGCACCGGGACAGAAACCGCGCCGCGGTGCAGAGCGTAACAGCAAGGACCCCTATGTTATCAACGAACACATCCGGGCACGAGAAGTGCGTCTGGTTGGCGACAATGTTGAGCAGGGCATTTATCCACTTGACAAGGCATTGCGTCTTGCCGAAAAAATGGAACTTGACCTTATTGAGATTTCGCCAAATGCGGAGCCGCCTGTATGCCGAATTCTGGATTATCAGAAATTCCTCTATCAGCAGAAGAAACGCCAGAAAGAGCAGAAACAGAAGGCTGCTAAAGTGGTTGTCAAAGAGATTAGATTCGGACCTCAGACAGATGACCACGACTACAACTTCAAGCTGAAACACGCTGTCTCGTTCCTTAAGGAAGGTTCAAAAGTTAAAGCTTATGTATTCTTCCGCGGGCGTTCCATCCTGTTTAAAGAGCAGGGGGAGGTTCTTCTTCTTCGTTTCGCAAATGATCTCGAAGAATACGGAAAAGTAGAGATGATGCCGGTGCTGGAGGGAAAGAGAATGATTATCATGATTTCCCCTCTTAAAGCAGCGCCCAAGAAGGAGAGTAAAGAAAAACCTGCGCGTCAGGCAGAAGTTAGACAACCGGAAAACGATCCCGAAGAAGTAGATGCTTCGGAGGAAGAGTAATAAAAATTGTAAGAGACCGTAGGCACATCGTGCCGAGGTGAATTTTAAACAACTAAATTTTTACAAAATGCCAAAGGTAAAGACCAATGCCGCGTCTAAGAAGCGTTTCGCGCTCACCGGCACAGGGAAGATTAAAAGAAAACACGCTTACCACAGCCACATTCTGACAAAGAAATCAAAGAAGCGTAAAAGAAACCTTGACCACACAGCTCTCGTGGACGGTGCCAACGCACGTCAGGTGAAGGAACTTCTCAACCTTCGTTGATCTGTCGGAATAATCTTCCAACCGGAATGATGGCTTAAGCCTGAATTCTTCAAATCATTTTTATCATTCAATTATTAACCGAATGTGCAGCACTGCAAGAGCAAAAATTATGCCGCTGACATTCAAAAACTGAACAAAAATGCCAAGATCAGTCAATCATGTTGCCTCAAGGGCAAAAAGAAAGAAAATACTGAAACTCACCCGCGGTTACTATGGAAGCCGTCGTAATGTGTGGACCGTAGCCAAGAATACTTGGGAGAAAGGTCTTACTTATGCATATCGCGACCGCAAGCAGAAAAAACGTAATTTCCGCGCTCTCTGGATTCAGCGTATCAACGCAGCTGCCCGCATGGAAGATCTTTCTTACAGCAAGCTTATGGGGCTTATCCACAAGGCTGGCATCGAGATCAACCGTAAGGTGCTTGCAGATCTCGCGATGAATAATCCCGAGGCTTTCAAGGCAATCGTAGACAAGGTAAAATAATTTTTCTGAGTCAACGAAAAAATAAAAGAGGAGACGGTGCCAAAACCGACTCCTCTTTTTTTAGTTTGCCCGACATGGGCATAATCTAACGGGTGTAAGTCCCGAGTGCGCCCCGATAGCGGGAAGCACATAGTC
>CAMTMX010000178.1 GCA_947073495.1 uncultured Porphyromonadaceae bacterium | reverse complement strand
ACCGCCACCTTGTGGAGAAGGGTCTCGATTGAATCGAGCTCCCCGTTGTCTTTCCATGAGAACCAGTGGGGGAGGTTGCGGATGAGGAATTCGGCGGAAGCGAGTTTTTCAGTGCTGTCCCCGTAATGTTCGAGCACCTTCCGAAGCTCCGGGGCATTCTCCCCGGCATATTCCAATGCATGTTCCAACCGGTCGTCCGTCATCATGCCGCAGGAACTTAAGAGCACGGCATACAGAAGCATGCAACAGCATTTCAAGCGATATGTTCTCATGTCATGGTAGTGTCAGTCCGCGTGAATCCTTATGGCGTGCGGGGATTTATTTGAACTTGAATAAACAATTATAGTGGAGACAAAACCCTTCCCCTTGGTGTTATGGTAAACGATATGCAGGGCGGCACTGTCCCCGGGGATTATAACCCTGTTGTCTAATTCAGCGGAGGAACACGTGCATGACGCCTCGGTCTCATATACCACCAGATCGGATTCACCGTTGTTTTTCAGCCATACTATGGTGTCCATACGGCAAGAACCGGGATAAATGTCCGGGCCGGATATAGATATTTCGGTCGGGGATATCTCATGATTCAGCCTGTCATAAAACCGCTGCCTGTCGTCTGGCTTCAGAATATTTCCTGATTCGATCACTTTTCCCGAGTTGTCCAAAAGGAACACCTCCCCCTGTTTCCCGTCTGCAAATCCTGTCAAGGATACAGAAGACTCCAGAGGCACTTCAAGAAACCTTTCCTTGCGGTGATCTATCCTAATAGCCCTTTTATCTTCAGCTGTCAGACCACCCTCGGGAACACATACAAAATAATCCACGTCATCCGATCCGGAATTCTCAATCATCCTTTCGATCTTATCAAGCATCTCCCTTCCCGGAATCATCCTTCCGGGAAGGACAGGCAAGATGACATGAATTTGTTTATCTGAAGGGATCATTTCAAGGATTTGCCGAGGTATTACAGGCGAGTCAGATAAACGGTCAGCGTTTATACGGGCACATGAGATAACGGTAGCTATACTCAGCGCTATCAACAGGTGACTATTTTTTAAAATAATATTTCGCCAGAACGATATTGTCATCCTCATTGTAAACGAGTTTGGAATCAGTTATTCCGTTGTATATGTCAAGTTCGGTTTCAGGGATCTGACAGAGAACGTATTCGTCATTGACATATACCGGCATAAAGGTCATCCCCTCCTTGAATTTAGAGAAACATACGCCTGACTTGTTTTCTTTGGAATAGACAGCAGACTTGTACCGTACGTCAGGATATGGACTGATAAGCATTAACGCAATGTAATATTTATCTGTCTGCCAGTTATTTTTGAAGTCGTATTTATGATTGTCTTTGCCGAGGTCATCCCTTACTTTATCGTGGCGGATTTGCCTGTCGTCAATGTTCCTCAAACTCTCACGATAATTTTCAGAGATATTGTCTTTTCCGAAGTCCCATCTATAAGACAGTTTCAATGAATCTGCAGTAATTTCATACACATCATTCGTTAAAGAGCCCGCAAAATAAGGTTTCCCGTCGTATAAACCGAAAGGGTTCATGGAGAGCAAATCAAATTCAAGGCAGTTATACCAATCTGTCATAAATTCAGTGCCTGAGTATGGATCAATCAAGCATACACCTGGTTCATCAGACTCCACTGCTGACCACGTCATCATACGGTCTCCATTAATCCATTCCGCCGCCCAATAATTGGGCTTGGCGGGAAGCTCGACGCGATCCACGAACTTGTTGTCAAGGGTGTAGTTGACTATTTCTCCGTATGGAGATAACATGGATAGATATTGTCTATCCTTATTGTATGAAATGTCATACACCATCAAGTATTCTTCCGGACCCTGTCCTTTGTTTCCTATTTGTCCTAAATATGAACCGTCTGAAAGGAATTTCTTGACTGTACTACTTTTAAAATCGAGTATCACTATCCGGTCATCCGCAACAAGAATTTTTGATGCCGTCGCTATAAGGCTTGAGTCGTTAGTCTCGAGAGGTATGGTCTCCACCCTGTCAAAAAAATCGGTATATGACGGAGATTCTGAATTGAAATCAGCATCTAAAGTGACAATATTGTCTTCCTGACCGGTATTGGCGGAATGTCCGAAACATCCCGTCAATACCAATAGAATAGGAGACATTATAATATAATGTCTAAGTTTCATACTCAGCAACAATAATGGAATTGATATCCTGTGAAGACACACTCTTTCATTGGGTTTCTGTCATAGCAACGTCCACAAGGTGGTCTGCTACAGGAGATTGAGGATTCTCCGGCGGTGAGCGCTTCGATATTGGCGATCTCCTCCGGTGTGTACTGGTGACGGGGCACGCTGTTCCCGGCGAGGAAACAGCCTCCAGCAGTGAGGGCTGCGAATGCAAGCCCAAAGAGAAATTTCTTTTTCATGTTTCAAGAAATTTTAAGTTAATTATTGTGGTTTATGATCACTCCGGACAATTCGAATTGAATGTCCGGTTTTTGTTCGAAAAGGATCGAAATGGTGCGGAAAAATTCTCCTGGGACGGTGTCCTGAAAATCAGCTGTCAGTTCATAGCCTGAACCGGGTGGGATAATCCTTGTGGAAATGGATCCGGAAGTACATTCACAGGAGGTGATTATATCCCGCACCTTCAATGTGTCCAGCGACTCATTGTGCAGTTTGAATACATGACTTACTTTCTCTCTGGAAGATACTTTACCGAAATCGAATTCGTACACTTCTTCTTGCGAAATATCTTGACCGTCCGCACTGTTATCTCCAATTTTGGAAAGATACAGCTTTCCGATTCCACCGTTGGTTACCGGATTACCCATCGCTATTACCCTATGGTCATGGTCAAGCAGAAAGGTTTGAAGTTCCGCAACGTTAGGAAAGCTGTTGAGTCTGTTGAAGCTGTCATCCGGGTCATACACCATATTCCCGGAAAAGGAATTAAGCTTGACAAGGTGTTTCAGTTCCTTCGGCTTGTCGGCAGCTGCCACCATTATTAATTCCACTGAACGGTTTCCCCTCGCTGAATCCACCTTGTTCATGAATTCGTTCCAGAACGGAAGTTTCATCCTGCAACCTGTACATCCAGTGGAGTCATAGTAAGACACAAT
>CAMTMX010000177.1 GCA_947073495.1 uncultured Porphyromonadaceae bacterium | reverse complement strand
ATTGTGTCTTACTATGACTCCACTGGATGTACAGGTTGCAGGATGAAACTTCCGTTCTGGAACGAATTCATGAACAAAGTGGATTCACTGAAACCGGCTCATAATGTCACCCTCGTCATGATAGCTGGCAGCCCTGATAAAAAGGAACTGTCCTATCTTATCAGACGCGATGCCTTCAATTATCCTGTAGTGATGGATGCAGATGGAAAAGTCAATGGTCTTAACCGCTTCCCGGTCGATAACCAGTGCAACACATTCCTTATCGCAAGCGACCACAAAGTGTTGCTGATCGGTAACCCGGTGATCAACCGTAAAATAGGTGATGAATACCTGCGGATAATCGGGGACGGAGAGACCGGGGAGCCATCCAAAGGAGGTATAATGACATATGAACATGACTTCGGATTGATAACTCCCGGTGAAAGGGTAAGCCATATCTTTACGTTGAAAAACAAGATCGGAGACACCCTGAAGGTCAGGAAAATCGTTTCTTCCTGCGACTGCACCGTCGGCATAGTGTCAACGGAAACAATCCCGCCAAAATCTGACTATACCGTCACGGTTACATTCAATGACACGATGCCAGGCGATTTCTACCGTACAGTAACCCTTTTCTTCGAAAACCAAAATGAGATTCAATTCGAACTTTCCGGAGAGATCTCAGCCAAATAACAAATTTTTAACCAGAACAGGCATTAGTCTGTCCCTAAAACCTATCAAAATGAAGAAACTTGTTTTTGGAGGGCTTGCAATAGCCACCATTGCAGCAGGAGGTTTCCTCCTTTCCGAAAGCCGCACTCAGGCTTACGACCTCACTCCCGCCCAGCTTTCCAATCTTGATGCCCTCACAGATGGTGAAAGCACAGGAGACTGCGGCTGGCACTATGAGGGATTAAATTCACATGGATTGCAGGAATACCATTGCATAGTCACCGGTAGAGGCACTAAATGCCATTGTGGTGATGTCGACATTGTCAATTAATAATTCCAAGTAGAAGAAAGATCCATGTGAAACAGGTACTTCCAGGTTATATTTTTATATATTTTCAATGGATTGGTCTGGAATAAATGACATTGCTGATCAACTATATTTTTAATGAGATTATATTTAAAAGATTACCACTAAACCCTGTCAAAATTAAATAGATGTACAGAGAGATATCATGATAAATCATAATGTGTTCACTCGTTTTTGAAGGTAACCCCTGAATAAATTATTCGGGTATTCATATTATTTCATGAAATAATTCTGTCCTACAATTCATTTATTTTTGATAGAGTATGATATATAATGCTTTGAAGCATTATATATCATACTCTCAGCATATCTTAATATGTTAAATGCTTGCTCAAAAATGTCAGTTACATTTTTGGGTAATCTCCATTTCCATAAAGAATGAGCATTTATCTTGGTTGTCCAAACTTGGGAATATCCTATGACAATATCCTCAAGTTTGAAATGTGGAGTAGCTGCTAAAATTGCAAACTTATAATCAAGAATTATCATAAATAGCCGTTTAATTCTTGATTGAGATATAAAACAATTTAAATATCAGAATGAAAAATATAATAATCATGGCTGTGCTTTTTACCGGCATATCATTATTGCCGAGTTGCAGTCCATCAAAAACCTCCGATAAAGAGAATCTGTTCCCGGATGTTACCCTGAACAACGAGATCACAGAGAAGACAAGACTTTCCGACATATTCGGCGAATACAGGAAAGTCCAGCTCTCAACGTCCGACAGCACCCTTATCTCTACTGCAGATATAAAAGTGGTTAAACGAGATGGTATCTTCTATATAAAAAGCGTGAACGACATTTATCAGTTTGACAGTGATGGGAATCATCTGTCCTCCCTGAATGCAGTGGGCAACGGACCGGGCGAGTACACCAGGATAAGCGACTTCGATGTGGTCAGCAGAGGAGCCGGCATCGAAATATGGGTATCCGACCTGAAAAACATCTTGAGATATGACGCAAAGACCCTTTCCTTCCTTGGCTCTATAAATGAGGATTTTTATGTCAACCAGCTGAAATATGTCAACGACACGACCATATTATGCACTACCAACAAAGAGGATTATTTTAGGGTCATCGATATGGAAGGAAACATGAAAAAAGAATTCCTTGACGTGAGTTTTGCCAACAGCTGCCAGAAACAACATGGCTTCAAAATACACGGTGGATATGTCACCTACCAGTTTTCAAACACAGACGAGGCGATGGTCTACGGGACAGACAATGGTGAATACCGGATATCCTCGATATTACCAAAGGAGGATTATTTCCAGACCATGGCGCTCGGCGATGAATTTTATGAGAAATACCAAATGGATTTCAACTCCAAGCTGATGGAATATGTCGGCATAATGGCATATCAGCAGGAGGGGGACTACATATCGATGACAAGCATGTGGCCCGGAAGAAAATGGAAATATACCGTCGGCGACATAAAAGGGGATGCAAAGACATACGTTTTTTATCCTGAGGCAGATAGTGTCATTGAAAATGACATTTTCCCGGGTGCAGACCCTCTCTTCCTTGCCACCCTTACCTGTTGCGACGCCGATGACTGTCTCCTTTTCCTGTTGGAGGACAACTCGCCGGACGAAAACAATCCTGCCATACTTGAGGTCCACAAACTGAAATAGGATCCCTGTGATGCACCCCTTGCGTTACATACCGTCGTCATATCTCTCGCTGGCTGTCATGTCCGTCCTGTAGTGTCTCTATTTCTGCCGAGTGGACATGCCCGAATCTTCTATCTTGACAAAGGGCATCAGGTGTTAACAAAAGACAGGGATAAGGGATGTAATTCGTGTCTTTGCCATGTTTATGGTTAAAATTTAATGATACAAAAGAGTCAATCAACTGAAATCTGGATTCAATAAGCCACCTCATGTAGCCGATTCCATAATCCGGAACGATGGTACGGTCCTCATTTGTTACACAATGAAAGAATGAGTACATCCACAACGAGATGAACCATAACCCTTTAGTCAGAAGTACAATTTATGAAGATTCTAAGACATGTTCACATCATAGCCATTTTAATGCCGCAGGTACTACTTATACCCGGATGTACAGTCCCTGGACCGACCTCCTTGGATAAGGCGCTTGAAGAGGCGGGTGACAACCGAGTGGAGATCATGAATGCCATCCGACATTTCAGGGAACAGGACGACCCCGAAAAGTT
>CAMTMX010000176.1 GCA_947073495.1 uncultured Porphyromonadaceae bacterium | reverse complement strand
TAACGACTGATGAACGGCTTTATAGATTGCCGCAATATATGACTGGCATTTGTACATTTATTTTTCGTAGGTACTTAGTAATTTAATATTTATGGAACTCTCTCGTAGAGATGGTTTACACACCGTTGGGACCTATCATTTCTTACGTGCAGGATCGCAGGTTAAACCTACACCCAGCTTTTTGAAAATCTTGTGGTCCACTTCTCCAAGCATAACTGTGGAATGCATCTCACAACCACGAAGTTCGGGAAGCTTCTCAAGTGCCTTACGACAATTCTCGTTTCGTTGACTTAACACGGACAACGCAACCAGAACTTCATCTGAATGTAGACGAGGATTGTGGCTTCGAAGATAATTGATCTTTGTATGCTGAATCGGCTCTATCAACTCCTGAGCTATTAATTTTTCGTTATGCTCAATCCCTGCAAGATGCTTGATTGCATTCAGAATCAATGCTGAACTTGGGCCAAGCAACTCGCTTGTTTCCGCGGTTATGATCGTGCCGTCGGCAAGTTCTATCGCTGAACAAGGCAACCCGCTCGCCTTGGCACGGTCTCGTGCCGCCTTTACAGGTTTACGATAAGAAACATCAATTTTTGCCTGCTTGAAAAGGAGTGCAATCTTATTGACTTCATCGTCATTGCCATCGCCTTGAGCAAGATGGTTCAGAGCCGTGAAATAACGGCGAATGATTTCATTTTTTGAAGCATTGCAACATACATCATCATCACTGATACAGAAGCCGACCATATTCACACCCATATCTGTGGGCGATTTATAGGGGTTCTCTCCATATATTCCTTCAAACAAAGCATTAAGTACCGGGAAAATCTCGATGTCCCTGTTGTAGTTGATAGCTGTCTTTCCATATGCCTCCAGATGGAACGGATCTATCATGTTGACATCGTTCAAATCTGCTGTGGCTGCTTCATAAGCTATATTGACAGGATGTTTCAACGGAAGACTCCATACCGGGAATGTCTCAAACTTCGCGTAGCCTGCCTCCACTCCCCTCTTGTGCTCATTATACAGCTGACTTAGACATACCGCCATTTTTCCGCTACCGGGACCGGGAGCTGTCACTATAACAAGAGGACGGGTGGTCTCGATGTAATCATTGTTGCCAAAACCTTCGTCAGATGCAATAAGTCCGACATTGTTGGGATAGCCCTCGATCGTGTAATGATAATATACAGTTATGCCGATCCTTTCAAGACGCTGACGGAAAGCATCGGCACTGATCTGACCATTGTAGTGAGTGACCACTACAGAGCTGACCATAAACCCACGATTCTGGAACTCTGTGCGTAAACGAAGCACATCCATATCATAGGTTATGCCAAGGTCGTTTCTTACTTTGTTTTTCTCAATGTCAAGGGCACTAATTACGATGACTATCTCCGCCTGATCTTTTAACTGCTGAAGCATCCGGAGCTTACTGTCGGGCTGGAAACCCGGCAAAACCCGGCTTGCATGATGGTCATCGAAAAGCTTACCTCCCAATTCGAGATAAAGCTTGTTTCCGAACTTGGAAATCCTTTCCTTAATGTGTTCGGACTGTATCTTAAGATACTTGTCGTTGTCAAATCCGTATACCATAACGGATTGCAAAATTAACAAATTTCTCTCTCATTAGCAAATAAATTTCACCTCCTGTTAATTTTTCTTATAAACTATTGAAATTTATTTATCGAAGGAATTGAGAGGATTTGTCAAGCCGTTTTTTGATATTTATGATGGAGTTATAGGGTTCCATAATGACTGAATTAATATCACAAATATGTCGGCAAAGACCTCAATGTCAATACAAAATAAATTATATACAGTTTCTTAAAATAATACCGTCATCAGACAAAAGCAGACCGGAAGATGAATCACTCACATTCCGGTCTTAGGCAATCCCTTGTAGAGGGATAAAGTTTATTTATTGGTTTAATTATTGGTTTTTCTGATGTCAGATAAATATTTTGAATAAAGAACAGCCACATCTTCCGGCGACAATTCAAAGCTTGCAAGCCTCCCAAAGAAATAGGAAGATTCTTCTTTGAAAAACACCTCTTTTCTCATTTCGAGAATCCTTTTTTTTGCCTCAGGCATCACAAAGAACCCGATACCCCTCTTGTTGAATATTATGCCCTGCTGCTGCAACCAATCATAAGACCGCATGACAGTATTGGCATTCACTTCCACCCGTGCCGCATATTCCCTGACAGAAGGAAGTCTTCCGTCGGGAGGATAGGTTCCTGATAGGATATCATCCATAATCCCGTCGGTGATTTGCAGATATATAGGTTTATTTTCGTTGAAATTCATATTGATACCTTAAAACAGTTTATAAACAACTTGACTGTTCTTAAATTTCAGATACGCCAGACAATAGCAAGATATGGTCAATGTTATCATGACACATGCCATTATCCACAACATGGTTACATGTTCGTATGTGAATGGTAGAACAATAGAATTATAACTGAACATCATTATAAATCCCAATATGGTCTGAATAACATATAAGGCTGCAAACGTTTTAAGAAACGAAAGTTTCGGCCATAATATTGCCCCAAGTAAATATAATGATTGATTAAAAAAATAACTGCCAAATGCCAGACAAAATATTAATGCACCGTCCGCATCACCATGCCCCGTATAGAAATAGAAAGGATTGATGATATTCAGATAGGTAGAACATCGATCGTCACTAAACATCAGACGCGTACCGATTCTTGACAAATCTCCAAGATAGAAACCTGACAAAAGAACAATAAACAGTAACGGTACCACAGCAATCCAACGTGTGATAAATTTAGATTCTGCAGAAGCGGGAATCATGAGACTAAAAATCCTTTGTTCCTTCGTTTTCATATTTGAAAACGCCATAGATGCCAATATCGTGGAAATAAGCATCGCCATGATTGAAAATGTAATAATTTCCGCAGTTCCACCCCCCATTCCTTTCCAGCCTAAACATAAACCGACAAAGATATAAAGCATCCATATACTTAAGACACATAGAAGTAGCGGCTTCTTATTCTGAACAAATTCAAGATGAATATTCTTCATTAAATTTCCTGTTGAAGAACCTTTATTAATATTATTCATAATACTTAACGATATATACTTGTTAGGATATTTAAGTTTCGCAAGCTCACTTAAGGTTTGAAGGTTAAGGGGTTAAAGGGTTATATTTACACATGATCCTTAAAGA
>CAMTMX010000175.1 GCA_947073495.1 uncultured Porphyromonadaceae bacterium | reverse complement strand
TTGGGATGGACATTTCAAAATATAAATTAGATAAAGACTAAACAACGATGAGACACAATAAAAAATTCAACCACCTCAGTCGTAAGAAAGGTCATCGCGAGGCTCTTCTCATGAACCTTACAATCTCTCTTATCATGCATAAGAGAATCTTCACGACTCTGGCAAAGGCAAAGGCATTGAGAATATATGCTGAGCCACTTATCACGAGGTCAAAGACCGACGATATGACTAACCGTCGCCTCGTCTTCAGCTATCTTCAGAATAAAGAGGCTGTCAAGGAACTTTTCGGCGTGGTTGCTGAAAAGGTTGCAGAACGTCCCGGTGGTTACACCCGTATCCTCAAAACCGGCAACCGTCTTGGTGACAACGCCGAGATGGCAATGATCGAACTTGTTGACTTCAATGAAAACATGCTCGATGCTGCAGGCGAGAAGAAAGCCAAGGCTACCCGCCGTAGCCGTCGTAAAAAATCTGCAGCTCCCGCAGCTGAGGCTCCTGCAGCTGAAGCTCCCGCAGAGGCCACTGCAGAGGAGGCTCCAAAGGCTGAATAATCTTAGCCATATACCATATTTGACAAGAGCGGTTGCCCGACGGGCACCGCTCTTGTTTTTTTCGATAATATTAATTAATTTAGCAGTCAATTAGCTTATTGATAAATTAACTTTCTACCGCGAAAGTTAAAGGTTATAGGATTGTTGGTGTCAATCTGCAATTTGAAAGGCTCACACTGAGGATGGTGCGCTTCAATAAACAGATCATGATCCTGTTTTCCCTTATGACCTAAAGTTAGCTCGAATAATTATTAATTATCAAAAATGCAGATTCCGGAAACGATACGTCTAAGCAGTTGGCTCGCGATCTTACTCACGGCGCTTTATGTGGCGATGGTTGTCACTGCAGTGATTGTCGTGCTTAGGGAAAACCGAAATCCGATCCGAGCCTTGTCATGGGTGATAGCATTGGTCTTTCTTCCGGGTGTCGGACTTGTTTTTTATCTCTTCTTTGGAAGGAGCCTGCGAGGCCTTCATATGATTTCCCGACATAATAAACGGAAAATCATGCATGACAACTCTCCCAAAAAGATAAATTTAAGTGAGCTTCATATAGCTGATGAACATAAAAATATAATAAAGCTCGCCCATAATCTTTGTAAATCACCGTTTACACTCAACAACGAGCTCGACATTTTTACCGACGGCTTATCAAAATTTGACGCTTTGAAGCAAGATCTCCGCAATGCAACAAAATCTATATTATTGCAGTATTACATATTCCTTGATGACGGTATAGGGAATGAGATTGCCGACATTCTTATTTCGAAGGCGGGGCAAGGTGTAAAGGTCAAAGTTATCTATGATCATATAGGAAGTTTTTCCGCCAAGAATAAATTTTTTGAGAAAATGGAACAGCACGGGGTGGAGACACATCCTTTCTTCCGTGTGAATTTCCCTCATTTCGCCAACAGGATCAATTGGCGAAACCATCGTAAGATAGTGGTGATTGACGGTAAAATCGGATATATCGGGGGGATGAATATAGCAGACCGGTATGTCAATGGGCTGCCAAACGGGGAAGTTTGGAGAGACACACATTTTAGGGTGAAAGGGGATATTGTAGAATCTCTGATATATTCATTTGCGGTAGATTGGAATTTTTTGAAAAAACATCCATATGTCCCCCAAGTTAAAGCGGAACAGTCTGACATCTTCAATCTGACGGGGTTGCAGCTTGTCACTGGAGGTCCGACTGAGAGATGGAATAATCTTACATTATGTTTCTTGCGTGCTATTTCTTCTGCACGCAAGAGGATATTGATTCAAACCCCATATTTCTTACCTACCGACGGATTGCTGAATGCATTGGAGGCGGCGGCTCTCGCAAAAATAGATGTGCGCATAATGATGCCGCAAAACACCGACAGTAAATTGTTGCATTATGCCTCGTTTTCATATATCACACAATGTCTGAAAGCGGGAATAAAGGTGTATCTATATGAGCCGGGGATGCTTCATGCAAAGGCGATGATCATAGACGATAACTTTGTCACCGCCGGGTCTACTAATTTTGATTTCAGAAGCTTTGAGAATAATTTTGAATGCAATCTCCTGATTTATGATTCAAATCTTAACCGGCAGATGAGGGATATCTTTTTCAACGATGTGAAGAGATGTGAGAAATTAAATCTCGAGCATTGGAGGAAGCGCCCTCTGTCACAACGTTTCCTTGAATCTCTACTGCGTCTTGTGTCACCAATTTTATAATATTTATAAATGCTGTTAATAAAAGATACATTAGTTTCTCTTGACCTTGTGGAAAGGTTTTTTGTCTGTGACCTGGATTCTTGTCTCGGTCAATGTTGTATAGACGGGGATGCCGGCGCTCCATTGTTGGAGGAGGAAAAGCAGGCTATAGATGCCCATTTGGAAGATATACTGCCATTGCTTAATCCGTCGGCACGTTCGATTATAGAGGAATACGGCAGCTCTTATATAGACGAGGAAGGAGATCTGGTGACTCAAATTGTCGAAGGTAAGGATTGTGTGTTCACCACCTATGCCGAGGGTGGAAAATGCCTGTGCGCGCTTGAAAAGGCATATCGTGAAGGGAAGTTGCCTCAGTTAAAACCATCGTCATGTCATCTTTATCCGGTCCGGTTGAAACAATATGGAGACATGACCGCAGTCAATCTTCACAGATGGAAAATATGTAAGTGTGCAGAGATATTGGGAAGATCAAAAAAGGTGAGGGCATACGAATTTCTCAAGGAGCCCCTTATCCGGAAATTCGGGGAAGGCTGGTATGAGGAATTATGTTGTGCCGCCAAGGAATGGATAAACCAACATTCTTGATTTAAAGCGATATAAATAAGAAAGTGGACGGATTTCACAACCAGTCCACTTTCTTGTTTTTGCTTAACTAAATAAATTCTTACATGTTAGGATTATAGATACCTAAATTTCAATGCAAAATTATAACATATTTGCGAAACTTCAATGATATAAAATGTTAAAAAAACAAAATGAGTGAACCTTTTTTCGGCAAAAAGCATTGCGACGGCTCGTTTTAACGCATCGAGAACGCCGGGTGAGGATGGCATTCAACGGTTGATATTTCTAACATAATATTTCATTAGTCTGCTATTCATATAAATAAGCAATTCAGTCAATGCAGTTGTGGTCGGCGAGAATCTCCTCAAGATTCTGTTTGCCATCCAGTTCTATTAAGGGATGAAGAGGGCAACCTAATATTCGCTAAATTATGCTGATTTTTCAACAAAAGGAAAAAATAAGCATAAAAGGAGATATAATAAGGC
>CAMTMX010000174.1 GCA_947073495.1 uncultured Porphyromonadaceae bacterium | reverse complement strand
GGCAAGGTGGTGAATGTCACGGCTGCGAATCATGATGGCGAAGTGTTTGCCCAATATTGTAAGGAAACTTTGGGCATACCGGAAAATCAGGTTCTTGTTTATAAGGACGCCACCTTTGGTGAGACTCTTTCTGCAATCAATAAGCTTCGCAACTCTGTGAAGGCTCTTGGATCCGGTGTGGATGTGATTGTATATTACGCCGGTCACGGAGTTCCGGACGAGAGCACCAATGATGCCTATATGATGCCAGTGGATGCTGACCCTATGGTCATGGCGACAGCTTATCCTCTTAAGCAATTTTACAAAGAACTAAACGGACTTGGGGCTGACAATATCATGGTTTTCATGGATGCATGTTTCAGTGGTGCCAACCGTGGAGAAGGCATGCTTGCGGAAGCGCGTGGCGTTGTGCTTGTTCCTAAACACGCGGCTCCGGAGGGTAATATGTTTGTGTTGAGCGCTGCCGACGGAAAAGAGACGGCTCTTCCATACAAGGAAAAGAACCATGGACTCTTTACCTATTATCTACTTAAGAAGCTTCAGGAATCTCAGGGACATGCCACATTGCAGGAGCTTAGCGACTATGTGACATCGGAGGTTCGCAAGACTTCAAGCTTGACACTCAACAAACCTCAGAACCCGAAGATGACGGCGTCAGGCACAATTTCAGGAATGCTTTCAAAGAAGAAACTTCATCCTTAAGACTATCTTATGATACGACCTAATAGAATAGTGACAGCCGTTGCCGCCTTTTTCATGGCGGTGGCGGCTGTCGCCGCCCCTCCGATCAAGACAGTGAAGGGGGAATATACTTATTATGGCGATAAATCCACATCTCCCGCGGAATGCAAACGCCTTGCACTTGAGGGCGCGCGACTGGATGCCCTGTCAAAAGAATTCGGCACTATCGTGACTCAGGATGTGATGCAGGCAGACAGGATTGACTCGAAGGGGGAAAGCAATAAGTTTCTTTCGCTTTCATCAACTGAGGTGAAAGGTGAATGGATCGCTGACGAAGGTGAACCGGTTTTCGATATCTCCCTTGATAGTGAGGATAACTTTGTGGTTCATTGTGTTGTCAAAGGGAAGGCTCGTGAAATATCTAATGAGGCAACGGAGTTTGATGCACGTGTGCTTAGAAACGGCACTAAAGTCGGCAATGCCTCTACAGAATTTTATGACGGAGATGACCTCTATCTTTATTTCACGGCTCCCGTTGATGGTTTCGTATCGGTCTACCTGTCGCTTGAAGATGGGAATGTCTATCAGATGCTTCCATATTTAGGAGATGTCAAAGGTGAGGCAAAAGTGAAAAAAGGATATGATTATGTCTTTTTTGACGCAACCAAGGCTGATGGCACTTTCGGCACGCCTGACCAGTTTAAGATTGCTACAGACGGGGTGATTGAATTCAACAAGATTTATGTGGTTTTTTCACCTTCATATTTTGCAAAGCCTGTGATGAAAGCTCAGAATGGGATGGAGGTTCTGCCGTCATTGTCTGAGAATGAATTTTCAAAATGGCTTGTAAAGGTTCGGCGCAATGATCCGAAACTCGGCGTAAAGCAAATGAATTTGAAAATTTATCCAAAATAATTGATATATTATGGATATTAAAAAACTATTATTGATTGGGACTTTGCTCGGAGGGGTATCTGTTCAAGCGCAGGCACCGCAAAGTTTTCAAGAATTCCGTCAGGGAATCCTGAATGATTTCCAGGAATTCCGTAAGACGATTCTTGACCATTATGCTGATTTCCTCAATGGAACCTGGCATGAATACGAACCTCTTCAGCCGTTGGAAAAGCCGAAAGCACCAAAACCGATGGATGTGCCAAACGTATCAGTTTCAAAGCCTGCTACATCTCCGGTAAATCTGCCGAAGCCTGTACTTGCCGATCTTCCTGAATCCAAAGTGACCCCGGATGTTCAGGAGGAACCTGATGATAAGCCCAAGACTCCGTTCGACGTGCCCAAGACTGTCACTCCTCCCGAGGCAAAGGATATTGTCCCACCCACAATTAAGGTTAATCCGGATTTAGGCGGGGCTCCATTGTTGGCGGCACTTCCAGATATCCCCCGTCCTGTAGTGTCGGAAGAGGAAACTCCGGAAGAGACTCCTGCAGTAGTTCCTGTTCCTGAAGAATCTCGTGAAGGTAAGGAGCCGGTCAACTTCTATGGTATGGAGATTCTTGTTCCTCAAGTGAATTTCAAGATTATGCAGTCGATGGGAAGCGTCGCAGATTTTGCACGAAACTGGAAGCTTCTTGATGAGCAGGAAGTGGCTGACGTAGCGCTCGAAGCCTTGAAACCAAAGATGGAACAGATGGGATTGAACGACTATTTGTCGTTTGAGTTTCTGTGTGCATATATGGATTCGAAATTCCCTGAGGCAGGTTCGGCTCCAAAGATGTCGGCTGTGCATTATCTGCTTTCGAATCTTGGATATAACGCCCGCATAGCACTCTCTACCAAAACAGGAGACGCAATCCTTTTGATGCCTTCACAACAGACTCTTTATGGCAAGGTGTATATGACTCTCGGTGGAGAGAGATATTATGTGATGGCGGCTCCCGGAGTTAATGTCATGGGGCAGCCTATCGCCACATGCGACCTACCCAAGGTGGCTGCAAAGGGGAAAAAGTTTGATTTCCGAATCAAGGGTTTGAATCTTCCGATGAAGGAACATAAATTTAATGTCCAGTATGGAAAACTGCAACTTACCGGAATTGTAAACGAAAACTTGATGCCGCTTGTGTATCGTTATCCTCAGATGGATACTGCAGATTTTGCAGAGAGCGTACTTGATAATAATCTCAGAAAGAATCTTGTGGCGCAGGTTAAGGAACAGCTCGGAGGAATGGATCAACTTTCTGCAACCAACGAGCTTCTGCAGTTTGTCCAGTCCGGTTTTTCGTATGCTACAGATGATGCCTTCCATGGATTTGAAAAACCATATTTCCTCGAAGAGAATCTTTTCTATCCGAAAAATGACTGTGAAGACCGAGCTATTTTCTACACCTATATGCTTTGGAATGCTTTAGGAATAGAGAATCATCTGCTTTTCTATCCCGGTCACGAGAGTGCTTCTGTTGCATTGACAGAACAAGTCAGGGGTACTTCTTATGAGCACAATGGAAAGAAGTATTATATTTCCGATCCCACCTATGTCGGGTCGCTGACAGGGCAGTGCATGCCTCAGTTTGAGTCTACGGCACCTAAAATCGATCTCACATTACCTAAATAAAAAGGTATTAATATTATTAAAAAAAAGTCGGGTTTAGTGATAGATCCGACTTTTTTGTTTACTTTTGTGTTAGTTCTATAAATACTTAGAAATTGTTTAAATTTATTTGTCGAAGGAATTGAGAGGATTTGTCGAGCAGAATTTTGATATTTATGATGGAGTTA
>CAMTMX010000173.1 GCA_947073495.1 uncultured Porphyromonadaceae bacterium | reverse complement strand
ATCTAACAAGCGAAAATATTTGAAAGATTGCTTTGAACACTTCAATGTGGGACTTAATAATGTGACATCTTCTTCAATTCTTGCAATTGCGTTACACAATGCAGGATTATACTGAACAGCATTTCTACCTGTAATATCTAAAATTGCGATTTTCATATCCTAATCATTTCTGGTAGTTCAACATTTGCTCTCTTATAATCCTCTGGAATACCAATGTCGATAAAGTATCCATTTTGGACAACACCAAAGAGCTTACCCAACTTGCATTGTGGTTCGAATACAGCCGTCTCAAAAGAAAACTTCTTTGGTAGACCTTCGAAAATAGGCTCATGGCGGTTAATTATATACACGCCACCGTTGATAAAACCTTCTTTGCAATATTCTTTCTCTTTGAACTCAACTATTCGCTGATCCATATTATCAATGATGACACGACCATAACGATCAAAATCTTGCATTGGTTTAAGCGCAAGAGTAACTGCTGACGAATAGAGGTGATGTGCCTCATAGAGTTCGTTCAAGTCTACATTAAAGAATGTATCACCATTCAGCACGAACACATCACTTGTGGTGGCTTTGCTCAATGCCAATTGAATACCTCCACCTGTTCCCAGAGGATCTTCCTCTATAGCATATATAAATTCAAAGGAGAACTCATCTTTCACTTCGTCAATCCACTTGTAAATAATCTCACGCAGGTAACCGACAGAGAGGATTACTCGATGCACGTCATATTGAGTCAGATACTGTAGCAAATACCAAAGAAATGGTTTTCCTGCTACAGGAGCCATGCACTTTGGAACTTCACTAACAACTGAACGCAAGCGGGTACCAAGTCCACCTGCAAGTATTATCACTTCCATATCGTTTAATGATTTAGGGGTGCACATGTATGCACCCAATATTTACATTTCCCCTCTCGTTTGAAGGAGTCTATTCGTTGGAAATCTATTCCGCAGTTCTTGGCAAAGTCACGATCTATATCACCGTCGCCAACCATAAGTGTCTTTGTCGGATCTACATCGGGATAGTCGCGAAGTATGTCGTCGAACATGCCCCGACCAGGTTTCCTTCGGATGTCATCTTCGGTTAGAGATGTGCAATAATAGATACCGTCAATGCGACCTCCTATCTTTTCTATCTCTTCAACCATGTGCCGATGTATATCAGCAAGATCTTCTTCTGAATATTTACCCTTACCTATACCTCTTTGATTGGTAACTATGAATATATGCTTGAATTTCGATGCAAAATAGGGCATCGTTTCATATGCAATGGGTATAAACTCAAAGTCTTCCCACTTACGTACATAGTCACCTATGATATGCACATTTATGGTCCCATCACGATCCAAAAGAAGCGTATCATAACCTGTAACGTCTATTTCATTTATCTTCATACACCAAAGAAATGGTCTTCCAACATCATGCAGAGTGCGTGATAAACCGGAAGGTGGAGTTCTTGAATCTTAAAGGTTTCTGTTTCAGGTACATGAATGCAAACATCTGCCAACTTCTCAAGTTTATTCTCTTTAGCACCGGTCAATCCGATAACCTTTAATCCACGTGCTTTTGCTGTGATGGCAGCATAGATAACATTGGAAGAATTGCCGCTTGTTGAAATGCCAAGGAAGCAATCACCCGGACGACCGTAACCATTTACCTGCTGAGCGAAAACAAGCACCGGCTTACTATCGTTCATGAAAGCTGTTGTGAGAGAAGAGTGTGCCGTTAAAGTGATGGCAGGAAGAGCACCTTGAAGATGTTCGGCAAGGGTTGCTCCCATCTCCGGGTCTATAGCCTTCATAGCGTCTGCCTGGGCTGCATATACATTGCGCTTAAGTTTGAATTCCTTCATTAATTCACCTACAATATGTTCAGAGTCAGAAGCAGAACCACCATTGCCACATACCAATAGTTTATATCCTTCGGTATAGGATGCTTCTAATAATGCGTATGCTTTAATTATATCCTCTTTGCAAGTTTCAAGCATTGTATAACGCTCCATCAGCAATTCCACATGCTTTATTATCTTTTCTTCCATAGTAGAATGTTTTTTACTTCAAATACACTTCTTTTCTTGGTGAGTAGCTTTGTGGTGAGTAATAAAGGACCTGAGCTCCATTATTCTCAAAATTAAAAGGTACAATCATTAGTTTTTCCAATGCTTTGATGAGAGCAGGTTGCTTTTCCTTCTCACAGTAGAAGAGCAGAAATCCACCACCTCCTGCACCAAGGAGCTTACCCCCCAAAGCTCCGGACTTGAGTGCTATGTCATAAAGTTCGTCAATGCTACCGTTGCTTACTCTCGAACCGGTGCCTCTTTTTAACTTCCAAGTTGTATCAAGCAATTTACCAAACTTATTAAGACTGGTATTCTTGTCGGTCAAGATTTTCTCTGCCTCATCTACTAGTGCAAGCATGTCAAGCAACTGTTTTGTCTTGTCAACAGGTTTTGCGAAAGTATCAGCCTGAATTTCGCTGGAGAAACGCTGCACACCCGTATAGAAAAGCATCAGGTTCTCATCCAACTCACGTTTACGCCCTGGGTGAATGATGATAGGATGAACAGAGAAATCATTATCGTGGAAATCGATACGATTCAAACCGCCGTAAGCAGCGGCAATCTGATCCTGCCAACCTCCATGTTCCTTCAAAATCTCGCGCTCTACCATGATAGATTCTTCTGCGAGTTTGCGACGGCTCATCATCTTACCCTTTAGAGCACAGAAGGCATTGAGCATACCGACAGCAAAGGTGGAACTGGTACCTAAACCTGTACGAGCAGGAAGATCTCCTTCGTAAGTTAAGCGAATTTCGTGGATGTCGTGCAATCGCATACACTCACGGATAAGGGGATGTTCTATATCATCAATATTGTTAACACGCTCAAAGCGATTGTGCACCAATTCCGATATATATGGATGGAATGGCGGCATGTGACGCACATTCACATAACAAAACTTGTCAAATGTAGTGGATATGACAGCTCCACCGTATTCGTTAAAAAATGCTGGCATATCCGTGCCACCACCAAAAAACGACATACGGAAAGGGGTTTTGGTAATTATCATGATTTTTGTAGATTTATTTATCTTTTTCCAACTTCGTAAATTCAACCAACAAGTACAAATTTACAACAAATAATTAAAAAACTCCTCCATCGGAGTTGAAAAATTGAGTTCCTTTCTCAGTCTTGTATTGATTTTCGCAGTAATTTCATCAATGTCTATGTCCTTTAGATGTTTTGTAGGTGATGATTGGGGTGTATATGGATTTGTTTCGTGTGGGGGCTTATTGTCAATTATCATAACCCTATGCTTTAGACACCGTAAAGCTATGCTTTATGATGCGTAACCCATAGGGTTATTGTGAGAATAACAATTGATGCAAAACGGAATATGAATTTGTATGACTTTAACTGATTTTACTTTACACTTTTCTTGTTATTTTCCTAAGTTACTTCACTCTCATTTTATTTCTTTAC
>CAMTMX010000172.1 GCA_947073495.1 uncultured Porphyromonadaceae bacterium | reverse complement strand
ACAGCTACTTCCGTTCCCGAAACAAAAACTGAAACTAAAGAGACACCCGCTTCAGCTGAGACTCAGAAACCGGATGCCGGGGTTGCCAATAATGCAACCTCATCCGACAGTGTCGCCACTCCGGAAGCCGTCGGCTCCGTTACAGACCCTCTTTCCGTAGATTTAGATTCCGAGCCTCAATTGGAAAAGGCAAAAGACCACACCTGGATATATATTGTCATTCTTATCATACTTGTCGGAGTGGTGGTTGCCTTAGTGGTCTTCGCATCAAATGTGATGAAGAGAAATGGTGGGAATTATAAGGGAATGCCCTCTTCCCAATCCGACACAAGCACATTGCAATCTTCTCCCGACGGGAATGCGATGAAGGAAAAATATGCCGCCGCCATCGCTTCTAAAAATGAAGAGATTACCAATCTTTCTAAAAAGATTGAATCTCTCAACACCCAAAATCATTCATTGAAATCAAATCTTGAAGCGCTTACTGCGGAAATAGCCTCTCTCCGCACAAGGATTGCCGAATCAAACAAAAAGATTTCTGATTATGAATCAGCCCTGCGATCTGCAGACAAAAATAACCCGGAAGCACAGGCAGCCCCAATCCCACAAGCCATGCCGCAACATCCCGCTTCCAGGCAAGCAGTACATCCGGCTCAAGCAGAGACAGTCAGACGTCAACCCCAGGCTCCCGGGATACGCTCTATTTTCTTAGGCAGAGCCAACACAAAAGGGATATTTGTACGTGCTGACAGATCTCTGAACCCCGGCAACTCCGTCTTCCGCCTTGACACTTCCGACGGATATGCAGGCACATTCCGGGTTGTCAGCGATCCTGCAGTGTGGGGAATGGTGTTGCAGTCTCCCATCGAATCCCTGTCAGGAGCCTGTGTTGCATCCGACATCACAGCCACAGAAGGCATGACTAAGGTCGTTAATGATTCAGCCGGCACAGCGATATTTGAGGGGGGCTGCTGGAAAATGATCAGGAAAGCAAAAATTCACTACGAATGATCATAAATAAGGCATTGAATACATCCTCATAAGTATTTTTTAACGAAACAAAATTCAATCAAAGGTTGTATAATCTAAAAAATAATATTACCTTTGCACCCGAAATCACGTCGCAATGCCAATTGTGATTCATTAGCCCTGATGGCGGAATTGGTAGACGCGTTGGTCTCAAACACCAATGGAGCGATCCGTGCCGGTTCGAGCCCGGCTTAGGGCACGATAAGCCTCGCGAACTTTCGCGAGGCTTATTTTTATACAATATCAGTGTTAATATTGAGATCTTTTAACTTAATTGTGTTAAATATCGATATTTTTTATGATATTAAACATATTTTTTCGCTCCGAAACGTTTGTATTCGAAAAATAAGTATTAACTTTGCACCGTTTTTGATAGCAAATATTGTTTTATTATTTTAAAATTTTAAAGAAATGAAAAAAGTAGTTCTTTCACTCGCTGTTCTTTTCAGCGTAGCTATGGTAAGCTGTGGTGGTAACAAGGCTGCAGAAGCTCAGGATTCTGCTGAAGCAGTTGTTGAAGAAGTAGCTGTAGAGGAAGTTGTTGTTGATAGCGCAGCTCCCGTTGATTCAGCTGCTGTTGTAGCTGACAGCGCTGCTCCTGCTGCTGAAGCTGCTGCTGCTAACTAAGAATTAGCACACAAATAAGACAAAAAGCAAAACTTTGACCGATGCTCTCTTTGAGGACATCGGTCAATTCTTTTTATAACCTATTATATTAAATCAATTTTCCCAAGCAAAACTGAATTAATATATAAGTACCTACGAAACACAATAAACAAATGCCAGTCATATATAGTGGCAACCTATGAAGCCGTTCATCGGTCGTTATGGAGCTCCATAATTCCATCTTCGCGTCTTCATATCTCGCTCACACTATAAGCCGATCATATGCAAATTTATTTACCATAGGTACTTAGTTCTTGATTTATTATATGTCAAAGACACTCCTCTCCCCCGTCAAAACGCTACAAACATGAAAAATCAAATACCTGACTCCCTTTTGAATTGGGCTGAAGACGTTGACTACGCCGTAACAATTTGTGACACCGACTGCAAGATTCTATACATGAACCGGCGTTCACGTGAAACATTTGCAAAACATGGAAATATTATCGGAAACAATCTTATGGAATGTCACAGTCAGGCATCGCGAGACAAGATTAAAGAGATGCTGACAAAAGGCACATCAAACGTGTATACAATCACAAAAGGGGGTGTAAAGAAACTGATTTATCAATCCCCATGGAAAATAGACGGAAAAATAGCCGGTCTTGTGGAGACATCCATGATATTACCGGATGAAATGCCACATTATGACCGTGGATAACGACTGTTTATTTCACATCTTTAATAAAAACAGTTGGGCATTATCAAAATTCGTTATAACTTTGCAGTCTGTGGGCTAAAATCGCCCAGTAATGCACATGAACAAGAACCAAAAGATAATTCTCTACGGAGGAATCGGAGTGCTCGTATGTCTTATCGGGCTAGTGGTTTTCCTCATCATCTCAAATTCGAGACGCACAAACGAAGTCAATGAAGCTCGCGCCGAGACTGAAAACCTGCGTCTTGCCAACGATCGTCTGCTTCTCACTAATGAGTTCAATCAGCTTAACGCAGATTTCTCTCAATATGAAGACCAACAGAAATATCTGAAAAATGACTCCCTGGTGCAGAAATATAATGAAGCAAGACTCAAAGTCGAGGGGCTGCTTACCGAACTAAACCAAGAAAAGAAAAGCAACGCGGCAAACCGCAAACGCATTAAACAGCTGGAGAGCGAAATCGCCACCCTCAAGGGTATCGTGAAGCATTATCTGGAAGAGATCAAACGGCTCGGTGAAGAAAATGAAGGTCTAAGGCAGGAAATTCAACAAGTCACGGAACGCAACCAGCAACTTGCCTCACAAGTCACTCAAGCCACAAGCAAAAATGAAGAGCTCACCCAGACTGTCAAACTTGCAAAGAAGCTAAACGTGACCGGGCTCGCTCTTCATGCATACAATAAGAAAGGGAAGAATGAAAAAAATATCACAAAAGCGCGCCAGTTGGGTGTAAGCTTCACTGTGAGCCCCAACAATACTGCAGCTCCCGGGATGAAAGACTTCTTCGTTCGTATTCTAACTCCCGAAGGATCTCTTCTTGGCGGCGGAGGGTCATTCCAAATCGATGGACAGACAGTGGCGGCTACCGCACATCGACAGATGGAATATGCCAATGAAGAGCTTAGTGTGAGTGTATATTGGGATGTAAATACAACCCTCACCCCGGGCGATTACACGGTAGAAGTGTTTGCCGATGGCTACCGTCTCGCCTCCCGACATTTCACAATGAAGAAGTAGTGAGGAGTTGTTGAGATATGAGTTGCGAGTTATGAGAGTTGCGGACCGGCATTCACTTATATACTCGCTTCTATAAAGAATTATTGCTGTCCGATAAAAATTTTTAGGGCAAGACAAAATTAGGGTCGATTCCATTTGCAGGAGTCGACCCTTTT
>CAMTMX010000171.1 GCA_947073495.1 uncultured Porphyromonadaceae bacterium | reverse complement strand
AGATGCCGACAAAGACCTCAATAACAAGACAAAATAAATTTTAAACAGTTTCTTAATGTTGTAATTTTTAATTGTAGAATCCGTTGATATAATATTAATCAATATTATTTTCGCAAGCGAAGCTAAATCATATTTATAATGACAGGTATTAAAGTAGACATTTCTTATTCAAAAGGGATAATAGCAGTCTCCCCAATTATTGTTTTTCTTCTTGTCTATCTTGCCACTTCAATAATATGTGGAGATTTCTACAAAATGCCAATCAGCGTGGCTTTATTGATTGCTTCCATCTGGGCGGCATTCACAATGCGTGGTAAAACTTTATCAGAAAAGATCGAGATTTTCTCTAAAGAGGCGGGATCTTCAAATGTTCTTTACATGGTATGGATATTCATTCTTGCAGGCGCGTTTGCCGCAATAGCAAGAAAAACCGGAGCTGTGGAAGCTACTGTTGATTTTACATTGTCACTTCTTCCTTCCTACATGATCGTACCGGGGCTTTTTATTGCCACATGTTTCATTTCAATGGCAATTGGCACGTCTGTCGGAACGGTTGTGGCTCTGACGCCACTTGCTTCACAAATGGCAGCCGGAGCAAACGCGCCTGTACCATTTTTTGTAGCTATTGTTCTTGGTGGTGCTTTCTTCGGTGACAATCTTTCATTTATTTCTGACACAACCATAGCAGCCACCCGCACGCAAGGTTGCAACATGAAAGACAAATTCAAGGCAAATATTGCCATAGTACTTCCTGCGTCAATAATAGCATTGACACTATATTGTTTCCTTGCTCCTTCTCTTGAAATTAATCCTGAACCTTCCGGTAAAAGTCTGTGGCTAATCATTCCTTATCTTATAGTTATAATTTGTGCATTGTGTGGAATCAATGTGACAATTGTTCTTTTGTTGGGCATTTTATCGGCAATCATCGCCGGGTTTATCGAAGGTCTGTCATTGCTCGACATATTTTACGTAGCCGGTGAAGGTATTGACTCGGTGGGCGGGCTTATTATAGTCACTCTCCTTGCCGCCGGAATGTTGGGAATGATAAAAAGCGCAGGAGGCATAGACTTTATTCTTAAGGTTCTCGGAAAAAACATAGGCACATCAAGGGGCGCGCAATTAAGCATATCGCTATTGGTAGGGATAGTGAATTTATGCACTGCCAACAACACTGTGGCAATTATTACGGTTGGTTCTCTCGCCAAGAGAATAGCACGACATTATGGTATTTCCCCAAAAAAGAGCGCTTCCTTGCTCGACACCGGTTCTTGTATAGTTCAGGCACTTATCCCTTATGGTGCGCAGACCCTAATGGCGACATCTCTGGCCGGGATATCCCCTATCGCTCCATGGCAATATTTGTTCTATCCTCAAATACTCATTTTATGCTTAGGTGTGTCCATTTTGATCACTAAAAAACATCGACCGGAAGAATATTGATCCGTAATTACACAATCAAATTGCCCTCTTGTCTTTATTTTTATTATCTTGGCAACAATTAGTAATCAAACTCCCATCCATATGTATGAACACTCGTGAAAAAAGGATATATCAGGTGACGTTTGTAGGCTCTGCTGTAAATGCTTTGCTTATTGTTCTAAAGTTTATTGCCGGAATATTTGGCAAGAGTTCCGCTATGGTAGCTGATGCGGTTCATTCATTATCCGATTTTATTACGGATGTAATTGTATTGGTATTCGTAAAAATCGCAGGCAAGCCTCAAGACAAAGGGCATGATTATGGACATGGCAAATTTGAAACTTTTGCCACAATGATAATAGGCATAATTCTCACTGTGGCAGGTATAGGATTGATGATCAACGGAATTGAGCTCGTCTTAAAAAGTTTCAAAGGTATCACTCTTGAGCAGCCTACAATGCTTGCATTGATAATAGCTTTTATATCGATTTTATCAAAAGAATGGCTTTACCGCTTCACCATAAAAGAAGGGCGAACGGTAAAATCCCAAGCAGTGGTTGCAAATGCATGGCACCACCGTAGCGATGCAATCTCTTCAGCCGGCACTTTGATCGGTGTTGCCGGAGCAATGTTTTTAGGACCTGATTGGAGAATCCTTGATCCTCTTGCCGCTATTGTAGTGAGCATATTCATTATAAAAAGCGGATATGACATTTTTAAACCGGCAGTAAGCGAACTTCTGGAAAGTTCTTTATCCGAGGCACAGGAAAAAGAGATCCGCATGGTTGTAGAAAGCGTTCCCGGGATAGAAAATGTTCATAACCTGCGCACCCGCAGCATAGGAAACGGAATAGCTGTGGATATGCATGTAAACATGGATGGAAATATTTCTCTTAATGAAGCTCATTCGAAAGCCACACTCGCAGAGAAAGCTATCAAGCATAAATTCGGACAGAATGCAATAGTGACTATTCATATGGAACCAGCCTCTATAAAACCGGTTCCCCATAAACATACTGAGCCAAGATAATTGTACTCATGATTGATCACCGCAATATATGGCTTTCATTTGTTCACCGAGAAACTGCTTAAATTTTATTTGTCAAGCTTGAACAGTTCTTACTTATGATAGGTATTTATAGAAAAGACACGCAAATTTATAAAAATTTGCGTGTCTTTTCTAATTATATAACGTGTTGTCAGTTCTTGGCATCCATTCTGACAGTAATGGAATAAGTCCCAATTTCAGGAGCCCCTGAAGGAAGGCTCTCTGCATTTTCAACAATTGTAATCGGCACATTCAGTGCTGCACTCGTTATCGACTTATCGACTTGCAAGACTGTAGCGGTGATAGCAAGATTATGAGTACCGGTTTCCATTCCTTCTGTAGAGAATGCAAAATTGAAATTCCCTTCCTCCACACTTGCCCATATTGGGTAGCCATCAAGGAAATATCTCACGCCTGTAACTGTGGCAGCTTTGTCTGTCAAAGACTTTACAGACACCCCATCGATATTCACCACTTCTCCCGCAACTGCATAATAATTATTATTGACCATAGTGACATTGCTTAATGTCACTTCAAAATCAACTTGTGCGAGATCATCGTCATCATTGCACGATGCGAAAAATGCTAACGGCAACAAGAATAATAGATAAAACAATTTTTTCATTTCTAATTATGTTTTTGTATTTAATGTTAATTAATATTTTGTAAAACTATATATTATTATCCTCAAATATGGTATATAAGATATTTCTATCGAGCCGAACGATGCACTCTTTTATGGTGTCGGCATCTATTCTTTTCCTGTGGAATTGAATTATATGCAATCACACTCGATATACAGATAATTGCTATTCCCACCCCTATCATCCATTCAATTGTCAGACATAACCCTACAATCGAACAGACTCCGCCTAAAATGATAAGCACAATCGAAAAGAAATAACCAGTTAAAACTTTTTGTGAAGAATTGTTTGACATAGCTTTGACTTTTAGCGGTATTTTTCCCACAAATTAATTTTTATTTGCAAGGCTTTATTTTATAACGTTAAAACATAAAAGTTGTTTAGACTATATTCTTTTTCAAGGTTTCGTCATCTTTTTTAGAGATAATTTTAAGAAACTTTAAGACCCCATTCCCCAATATTTGTTAACGCTGGGGCGGTCAAGCGTCGTGCAGATGTGTTCGCGCAGTGAGGG
>CAMTMX010000170.1 GCA_947073495.1 uncultured Porphyromonadaceae bacterium | reverse complement strand
AGCGAAAAACGGGACTCGAACCCGCGACCCCAACCTTGGCAAGGTTGTGCTCTACCAACTGAGCTATTTTCGCGTTTTGGTCATCTTTTTTGACCTCGGGAAGCTCTCGTGTTTCCCTTTTTGCGCTGCAAAGTTACGACGTTTTTTTCATCTGTGCAAATATTTCTTTAAAAAAATTTACATCAATTTTAACAATACCATATCAAGCCATTGAACTTCAAATAAATATTTTCTTAAAAATTTTTCAATTTTTCTTTTGAGATCTCTACAAAAAACATGTTTTTTTGTCAAAAATTTTGATCTGACATTTAAAATTTTCATCTTTATTGCCCGACATGTCTACTGCTGCCTGTAATATTCCCTACATGAATATCGAGAATTATCCTTTGATAAAAGATAAAATTATTTTTTGCAAAATTAAAATTCAGTTGCGCCTCCAGGTTCATGTATTTATTTTTTAAAATACGGGCGTAAATATCCGTCCTGTTATAGAACGAAGACATATAGAAAGGCTCCCCCTGATACAATTCAGTTCCAAGCAATCCGTATTCCGGAAAAAGTTTTCCTCCGGCATAAAGTGAGTTTTTTATCCCTAAGAATTTCCATTCAGCCACGATATCCAACCATAATCCCGCCGGGGTACGCCATCCGATATTGTCAGCCCGGTTCCTTTCCAGCGACACTACCCCACCGGCTTTTACAATCAGACTGTCCAGAGGTGTCTTATGACTGAAATCTAATCCCACAAACGGATTGACAACAAAATTATCGACCACTTTCTCATTTTCCGGAGAATTGACCCTCCTTGCAAGATGATTCATCATGGCGTGTGATCCTATGAGGAATAAATTGTTTTTAGGGCGCCATTCGCCATGAAAGACTATGTTGAATGCCTCTCTGGTAGTTTCCGATTGCATCCCTCTCCAATCTATGTAGGCGTCGAAGAATCCTTTCCGGTGATTATATTGCACAAGGGCGCCACGTATGTTCCGTTGAAAATATGCCAGCGAATCACACCACATAAATCCCGGCAACGGCTCTCTAAGTTGTGTCCTTGGAAACATTCCCATCGAAAATTTCCACGTATCTGATTCATGCCTATAATATAATGTGGGGATAATCTTTCCGTTTTTTATACCGTTCTCCAAAGGTTGAGTCCACACCGCACCTCCCGCTATCCTGTCTTTATCTGTAAATTTCAAACCGACCTCCGGAGCAAGCGTGACAAAAAAGAATGTTTTTGCATGGTTCATATTGGCATCCCCTTCCCTATTGTCAAACACGGAGCCCAGATTCACCTCCCATGTCGGCTCTATAGCATATACTCCTGCCGAGAATACGGTAAGAAAAATAAAAAACGACAATATTTTTTTTATCCTGTAAATCATTTTCATATGTATTATGGTGTCACAAAAGTACAAAAAATATTGCAGAAACTCTTGCACACTTCAAAAAAACATCGTAACTTTGCATCGCAATTCGGGAACGGAAGTGTCTTGAAAAGCAACCCTCGCAGAGAGATCTGCAAAAATGTCCAGGTGGCGGAATTGGTAGACGCGCTACTTTGAGGGGGTAGTGGCCGGTAGGCTGTGTGAGTTCGAGTCTCATCTTGGACACCAAGACCGAGTGATTAGATCTAATCACTCGGTCTTTTTATTCTTTTTCTGAACTCCCCACATGCATTAGCGATCACAAAATCTCATATTTATAAAACGCTCCCCTACCCTTAAGACATGCCTGACTCCAAATGTTAAGGTTGATCTTGTGACAATTACTATTTTGGATGTCAATGAATTCTTCCTACATCTCTGTACCGGATTTGAGGTGAAATTATTTTGTCAGATAACCCAACTTCCAATCTAATATCTTTGGCAGTTAAAAATCAATATTAAAGTTTATAATGATAACCAACCGTGAAGAAGTGCTTGAAAATGCCCTGCGCGTTTTCGCAAGAATGAATTATGAAAAGGCAAGCCTAATGGAGATTGCCAGAGCCTGCGGTTTGTCCAAAGCCGGGATCATATATTATTTCCCTTGTAAACTCGATCTGTTTGTCGCCGTCGTGGACAAATATGTTTTTGGAATGCAGACAGCTGCCAATAAGTTCATGTTCAGCTATACTTCATTGGAAGAGTTCATCGACCGTTACGCGGAAAGCGTCAGACAAACTATGGAAAATCTTGTCACGGTGCTTGACGGCGGCACGAATCCGACAGATTGCAGCCCCAATTTCTATTACTACCATCTGATTATGCAGGTCCGGCTTTATTATCCCGATGTCAAGAGTAGAATAGCTGCCGTTTTCGAGCAGGATTACAAGTTGTGGCGTAAAGCCGTGAAGACGGCTCAGGAAAATGGTGAGATACGGTGCGATATTAATGTGGATGATGCTGCCGAGATGTTTCGTCAGGTATTTCTCGGCATGTCGTTTGAACAGTCGTTCTTTTCCGGGCTTGATGTAGGACTTCTTATACAAAAACTCAAGTTTGTCTATATGCTTATGAAGGGGTGAGTTGTTAAAAAAATCGTATGTTGGCGGCTTGAAGCCGCTTTTTTTGCAAGAAAAAACCGACCGAGCGGTTAGTTTTGATTTTTTGTAGTATCTTTGCGCACATGAACATGTCACGACCTATACGGCAGCAAAAAGAAGCCGCAATAGATTACGGCAATGTTTGATATGATAAATAAAAAATGAAAAAAGAGATCAACTGCATAATAAGCAAGTCTATCAGGATCATACAAGTCTTCTGTATATGGCTGTATGTGCTTTTGCCGGTTGTCCGGGCGTATGCCTCGGACACCGCTGATACGGTGCATTTCCACATACAGATCGATACTCTGCGGAAAATCCGTGCGGGGCAGGTGGTGGAACTGACGTATGCGTTGGTCAATGCACAATTCGATTCGGTTTCTCCTCCGGTGTTCGGCGACAATATAGAAATCGTCAGCGGCCCGGAGCCACATGATGTCAGTAGCTATTCCATTGTAAACGGTGTGGAGAGCAAGAGCTGTGAAAGCGGCTTCCGCTATCATGTGCGCTTCAGGCAGGCCGGGGAGGTTGCAATCCCTGCCGCGTCGGTGATAGCGGGCAACCGGACATATACTGCTCCCGGATGCCGGGTGTCCATACAGCCCGCCGAAGTGGATATGAACAAACTGAAATGCAGCTTGAAGGTGGGGCGGCTGGCAGACGGTTACACGAAATATTGTGCCACCCTTACCTGCAATGCCTGTCCCGACCAGAACCCGCCCCTCCTGTCTATCAACGGGAAAACGACCCGCCCGACAAGCACCTCTTGTTCACGCTCTGACAGTAGGGAGGAATATGTTTACCGCTATTACTTCTCCGGCGATGGTTATGAGGTGTCTTGTGAGGAGCTGACATTTGGCGGCGTGCCCTATCATGTCAGCCCGCGGAAGAGAAAGATAGACAAGGAGGATTTTCTTGTCGCGTTCCTGATTGCATGCGCGTTGTTCGAGCTGGCTTGGTGGCTTGTCTACAGGCGTCGCTACCGTTTGGAAAAAGACGCCGCATTCGCGGATTTTGTCTTGGAGCACAAGTCAGTGCCACTTACTATAAGCTGGGCATATACCCACTATGGCGCATCACACATCCTGTCGCTTATGTCCGCCATATTTCTTTTCACGACTGGCATGACGCTGTATTCCGCCGGGCGGATTGACGGATTTGTTCTGTTGGTTGCCATTGTGCCTGTGCCGATAGCTTATGTGCTTTACCGGGTACAGCGACGCAAGCTGGATTTCCAAAGCATACCGACCACGCTGGACAAACAGTCGATTTATGACAGGATATGCCATCTGTCGGTAACTTATGACTGGGATGTTGACCATTACGGTGAAGACTGCATCGTGGCGCATACCAATCCCGCCATCTGGCATCTGACATGGGGAGAGCAGATTTTCATCGTGTTCGACAA
>CAMTMX010000169.1 GCA_947073495.1 uncultured Porphyromonadaceae bacterium | reverse complement strand
GAAATGAAGGCTTTAATGTTCGGATGGGAATTCCCTCCGCATATCCTCGGCGGTCTCGGCACAGCAAGCTACGGTCTAACCAAAGGTATGCACAACAACGGCAATATGGACATCACTTTCGTGATTCCAAAGCCGTGGGGCGATGAAGAACGTGGCTTTGCCAACATCATTGGAGCGGGAAACACCCCTGTAGCATGGCGTGACGTGTCTTGGGATTATGTAAACTCAAGAATCGGGAAAGTCATGGATCCGCAGACCTACTTCGATATGCGCGACCATATTTACGCCGATTTTAACTATATGCGGCTCAATGATCTGGGATGCATAGAGTTTTCCGGAAAATATCCCAGCAACCTCGTTGAGGAGATCAATAATTATTCTATAGTCGCAGGCGTGATCGCCAGGACTGTTCCCTGCGATGTGATCCATTCCCACGATTGGCTCACTTATCCTGCCGGAATCCACGCTAAAAACGTCACCGGCAAACCGCTTGTGATCCATGTGCATGCTTCCGAGTTCGACCGCTCAAGAGGCAAGCCCAACCCCACTGTGTTTGGAATCGAGAAGGATGGCATGAACAATGCCGACCATATTATCACCGTCTCCAATCTCACCCGCAACACAGTGATAGAGAAATACGGAATCGATCCTGCCAAGGTGACAACCGTCCATAATGCCGTTATACCCTTGAGCGACGAGCTTCTTAATCTGAAACGCTCGGAAACTAAAGACAAGGTGATCACGTTCCTCGGACGAATCACAATGCAAAAGGGTCCTGAATATTTCGTGGAGGCGGCTGCAAAAGTGCTTAACAAAAATAAGAACGTGCGCTTTGTAATGGCTGGAGGCGGCGACATGGAAGAGGCGATGATTCGTCTAGCTGCTAAACGTGGCATCGCCGACCGTTTCCACTTCACGGGATTTCTCCGTGGCAAGGAGGTGTATCAGATGTTCCGCGATTCCGACGTCTATGTCATGCCATCTGTATCAGAACCATTCGGCATCTCTCCCCTTGAGGCAATGGAAATGGGAGTGCCCTCTATCATTTCCAAACAAAGTGGTTGTGCCGAGATTCTCGACAATGTAATCAAGACAGATTATTGGGATGTCGACGCCATGGCAGACGCCATGCATTCAATTATCACCAATAAGGCTTTATACGACACCCTACGCGACCGTGGAATCGAAGAGATCCACAACATCACATGGGAAAAAGCCGGCAAAAAGGTGATAGATATCTACAACAAAGTGATTGATGCCCGTAGATAATCCTACACACCGTCACAATTAATCAAGTTAATAAAAACATCAACATAATGAAATCAGTTTGTTTCTATTTTAAGATACATCAGCCTTTCAGACTGAAACGCTATAGATTCTTCGACATAGGCAACGACCACTATTATTATGATGATTTCGCCAACGATGAAATCATCACACGTCTTGCCGAAACGAGCTATATCCCCATGGCGGAGACCCTTCTTCAGATGATCAACGACAGTAACCGTGACTTCAAATGCTCTATCAGCATCTCAGGCACAGCTATTGAACAGTTCCAGCTTTATGTGCCGGAATTCATCGATCTTCTCAAAAAGCTCGCCGACACCGGTTGTGTCGAATTCCTCAGCGGCACATACTCCCACAGCCTTTCGTCTCTCGAAGATCCTGAAGAATTCATTCGCGAAGTCAAGGCTCACGACAGCATGATTCAACGTCTCTTCGGCGTAAAACCTTCAGTGTTTGCAAATACTGAACTTATCTATGACGATGACATCGCATGCCTGATAGCATCCATGGGATTCAAGACGGCACTTACCGAAGGCGCAAAACACATCCTTGGCTGGAAATCGCCGGACTACATATATTCCGCTGCCACAGCACCTCAGGTGAAGCTTCTCTTCACAAACGATAAACTCGCACAAGACATATCATGCAACTTCAACAATACGGCATGGGATGAGTATCCTCTCACTGCTGATAAGTATGTGGATTGGCTTGCTTCTCTTCCGAAAGAGGAACAGGTGGTCAACATATATCTCAGCATGGACACTTTCGGATCTTTCCTCCCGCGTGAAACCGGTATCTTCGACTTCATGAAGGCGCTCCCCCGTTTTGGCAAAGAGAAAGGTGTTGCTTTCACCACCCCTTCGGATGTGGTGGCAAAATTAAAGCCTGTTGGCGAAATTTCTGTTCCGTTCCCTATCTCTGACATCGACGAAGCCCGCGACGTCTCGGCATGGAAAGGCAATGAACTCCAGAACGAAGCTCTCAACAAGCTTTACGCTGTTGCCGAACGTGTGAGTCTATGCGAGGACCGTCGTCTTAAACAGGATTGGGAATATCTCCAGAGCAGCGACCACTTCTACTATATGAGCACTAAGAATATGGCTGACGGCGCAAGCCATGCAGCTTTCAGTCCGTATGATTCTCCTTTCGCCGCTTTCACAAACTACATGAATGTGCTTGCCGACTTCCTTGTGCGTGTGGAAGAGCAGTATCCCGAGAACATCGACAATGAGGAACTGAACTCTCTTCTTCTCACAATCCGTAATCAAAGTCAGGAGATCAATGAGCTCAATAAGGAAGTGAATAATCTTCGCAACAATATCCTTAATTCTGATGATTCAAACAATGCCCCCAAAGAGGAAGTGCTCGAAATTGCCGAGGCTTCTGACGTGGAGGCTCCAAAATCAGCTGAGGTGACCAAGAAAAAAACTGCAAAGAAAACGGCAGCAAAGCCCGCAGCTAAAACCACCCGTAAAAAGAAAGCTTAATAACTCCAATTACACAAATTCAAAAGCGGGTGGCATTTTCAATGCCACCCGCTTTCATTTAATCGCTTATATAGGTTTGTTGTTTGTGTGTTGTATGTTGTGTGTTGTATGTTGTGTGTTGTATGTTGTATGTTGTATGTTGTATGTTGTATGTTGCGAGTTGAATTGTGAATAATGAGTTGTGGGATTATTGTTTCAAATTATTTTAACGACATTAACCTCAATAAATAATGATTTATCAATTATCCTTTCATTCAACCGAATTTCGAAATCTTTCTCAACTGCGGCTCATTCAACATCTTGATTCGACGCCCATCTACGAGAATCAGTTTCTCTGTCATGAATGCAGTCAGCGTACGGATTGCATTCGATGTTGTCATATTTGAAAGATTCGCAAGATCCTCCCTACTCATGTAAATCTTAAGGGTGGCATCATCATCCTCAAGCCCGTAATTGTCCGCAAGCAGTAATAACGCTTCTGCAAGGCGACCGCGAATGTGTTTTTGAGTAAGGTTTACTATTTTGGTGTCAGAACCGCCAAGATTACGCGACAATTCCTGAATGAAGAACATCGCTACATCATTGTTCCTCTTGATAAGATCTTCAACAATTTTCATTGGGATACACCCTATCACTGATGCCTCGAAGGCGGCACAAGAGGAGACATAATTCTCTTGTGCGAAATAAGCACGATATCCGAAATACTGCACGGGGCGGTATAATCTTAAAATCTGGATTCTATCTCCTATCCCGCTCTTATACATCTTCACTTTTCCTTCCAAAAGGCACCAAAGATTTTCCGGTTCCTCATGTTCGGCATATATAATCTGACCCTTCTTATAATTCAGAATGGTAAAATTATCTGTGACTGTGCGTTTCTCCTCGGGGGAGAGTATGTTCCATAAGTCTGAAAGATCCTCGCTTATTATCTGTTCAAGAGTGCTCTTCTTTAACATTACAGTTCGAAATAGTGGTTATGATAATAAAAATTATGCCGAAATTAAGATGTTTTATTACTGTGTAAATGTATTTACAGCTGTTAAAAAACAGGGCTAAAAAGCGACATTAGACGATTTTTATGTTTCACAACACAAATTTATAACATTTTTCTGTAACATAAAAACATCAAGGCATTTTTTATCTTAGAAACTGTTTAAATTTATTTGTCGAAGGAATTGAGAGGATTTGTCGAGCAGATTTTTGATATTTATGATGGAGTTA
>CAMTMX010000168.1 GCA_947073495.1 uncultured Porphyromonadaceae bacterium | reverse complement strand
ACCGCAGACCCTCTGCTTGTAAGGCAGACGCTCTAAACCAGCTGAGCTAATCGCCCGATTGCGAGTGCAAAGTTACACTAAAATTATATAACTGCCAAATTTTTTTGCTAATTTTGTAAAAAATATTTTGCTTTTTTTATTTCGGATTTAGTCATTGATCTGATAATTAGTAAAATAAATCCGATTTTAATTCGCAATTTTTTTCATGGTCAAAGATATTAAAATAGAAGATTTCGACTATAATCTCCCGGATGAGCGGATTCCGCGTCATCCTTTGCAACAGCGTGATGCCTGCAAACTGCTTCTGTCGCGGCCGGACGGGGTGATCTCACACCGCCGGTTTAACGAACTTCCGGGACTGCTGCCTCCGGAAACTCTGCTTGTATGCAACGACACAAGGGTGATCAACGCCAGAATATCATTTTATAAAACCACCGGATCAAGAATAGAGATTTTCCTCCTCGAACCGCTCGATCCCTCAGATTATGTCCTGACCTTCCAGACTCGTGGAAAATGCGTCTGGAGTTGCCTTGTGGGTAATCTTAAACGATGGAAAGAGGGCACACTATCTATTGAAATAAGACCGGAAGGGACAGACGCCCCCGTCACCCTCACTGCGCGTCGTCTACATCCTACAGGAGGAAACGCACATGCCATCGAATTTACCTGGGACAATCCTGACGTGACTTTCGCTTCTGTAGTCGATGCCGCCGGTTTTATTCCTATTCCTCCATATCTTAAAAGGGAATCGGAAGAAAGCGACCTTTCGGACTATCAGACGGTATACGCGGATGCGAAGGGCTCTGTGGCGGCTCCTACCGCCGGACTCCATTTCACACCCGAAGTATTCGCCGACCTTAACGCCCACAATATCGGCGTGGGGAAACTTACCCTTCATGTCGGGGCGGGAACATTCCAGCCGGTGAAGTCTGAAAATATCGGTGACCATCCCATGCACACCGAGAGCTTTTCTGTGAACAGAGAGCTTCTCCGCAGGCTTATTGATCATAAACGTTCCGGAAAGCCGCTCGCGGCTGTCGGCACGACTTCCGTGCGTACCCTTGAATCGCTCCCTTATATAGGCGCGGCGTTGGCGCGCGGGGATGAAAGTCTCCACGTGAATCAATGGGACGCTTACGAGCCTTCCTCTAAGTGTATCGACACAGTCGATGCACTTGAAACAATCGACCGATGGCTGGAGAATAGAGGGGAGACCGCCCTGACTGCGTCAACGGCAATAATGATAGCGCCCGGATTCAGTTGGAGAATGGTGGATGTGATGGTGACCAATTTCCATCAGCCGCAATCGACACTCCTGCTGCTTGTGTCTTCGTTTCTTGGCGAGAATAACGGCATTCCGCGTTGGAGAAACCTCTATGGAGAAGCCCTCGCCAACGACTATCGTTTCCTCTCATATGGTGATGCCTGCCTGCTCTTTAGATTTAAGTCATAAGTCAGAGTTATTAGTTACGAATTTAAGTTTCGCAAGCTCACTTAAGGTTTGAAGGGTAAGGGGTTAAAGGGTTATATTTACACATGATCCTTAAAGAAACCTAAAATCTATCCACAATTGTAGATTAACCTTTTAACCTTATAACCTCATAACCCTCAACTTTCGCATGCGAAAGTTGAATTACTAAGTAATTCTTCTCTCCTCACTCTTCACACTTCACACTTAAAACAATGTTTCCTTTCTTTCCATATAATCCCCATCGGGCGATACATCTCCCTGTTTCCAAAAGCATCGGGGCACGCTATCTTGTGGCATCCTTCTTTGCCGGCACCCTTCAGGATTGCCCTGAATTTACAGATTGCGACGACCTCAAGGTGATTCAGAAAGCACTTCTTTCCATCTTGAATAAAGATACTCTTTCGGGGGCAGAGACCATAAATCTTGACATCCATGCCTCCGGCACGGCTTTCCGCTTTGTCACAGCGGTGGCGGCGTCGACTCCCGGAATGTCTTTTCTTGTGACCGGTACACCGCGTCTGTGCGCACGTCCGATGTCACCCCTTCTTGACGTGTTGCGTAAGGCGGGCGCCGAGATCGAAGGGCTTGGAGAAAACGGTACAGGTCCTTATATGGTGAAGGGCGCAAATCTTAAAGGGGGAGATTTTGAAATAAGGGGTGATGTGAGCTCTCAGTTCATATCCGCCCTTATGCTGGCGGCACCGTCATGGAAAAATGGTATGAGACTGCGGTTCACTACCCCGTTGGTGTCGCGTCCATACGCGGAGATGACAGCGGAAGTGATGCGGAAATTCGGCATCGAGGTCTGTCTATCCGAAGCCGGAGTTGAAGTGAAACAGGGTGTCTATACGTCCCCGGCGGGGTTTAAGGTAGAGGCAGACTGGAGTGCGGCAGGATTTTTCTATGAGGCGGCGGCATTTAAACTCACTCAGGTGAATATAGCCGGTCTTGTGTCGCCTGAAGAATCTTTGCAAGGTGACGCCGCCACCGCTAAATTCTTTGAGAAATTGGGAGTGGTGTCACGATTTGGGGAAGAGGGGGTGCGCATTATGCGCATTGAGGAATTGCCCGATTGTCTTGAGGCGGACCTCACCGATAACCCTGACCTTGCGCCTGCTTTCGCCGTGGCTTGTGTGCTCAATGCTTCGAGATTCAAGTTTACAGGAGTGCGCAACCTCCGCCTGAAGGAGTGCGACCGTCTTGCCGCCATTCAGGCCGAGTTCGGAAAATTGGGATATCCTATCAAGGTTGAGGATGATTCTATAGAATGGGAGGGATATGCATCACCGTCACCTGTCGACAAACCTGTGATTGAAACGTATGACGACCATCGTATAGCCATGGCTTTTGCTGTCGCCGCCCTAAGGATGCCTGAGATGCGTATAAAATGCCCTGACGTTGTCAACAAATCGTTTGAAGATTTTTGGAACCAGCTTCCGAAATTAGGTCTGACATGCAGAAGAGAGGGCGATATAATGATTGTGAAACAAGAAAATCCAGGATGGTGATATGAAAGGCGCGATGGTGATATTGGCGGCGATGATAGTGATAGGGATAATACTCTATCTTACGGACGTGTTCTATTATCGTAAGAAACATCCCGAAGTGAACGCAAAGCAGGCAGATGCGGAGGATGGGAGTGGCACCGATAATAAGGAACCTGCCGGGAAACTGTCCGCATTTGCCAACCCGACTGATGAGCCGGAAGTGTGTTGCGGCACCCATACCGTATGTGAGAAGACAAATCTGTCACCTCTCACAGGAGAGATCGTATATTACGACGACGAGGAGCTCGACCGTTTCCGTGGCCGTCGGGCTGATGAATACAGCTCGGAAGAGATAGAAGAGTTTCGCGACGTGCTCATGACCTTGCAGCCGCAAGATGTGGCTGGATGGTCGCGCAGCATTCAGGTAAGGGAGATAACCTTGCCTACGGAAATCCGAGAGGAGCTTCTGCTTATCGTGTCCGAACTCCGCCGCCTCTCCTGATTACCGGCTATTTTGAGTTCCAGCCACCGACAAGGGGTAGACCTGAGTCCCATAGAACAGGGGGTAGACCAGAGTCCCACAGAACAGGGGGTAGACCAGAGTCCCATAGAACAAGGGGTAGACCAGAGTCCCACAGAACAAGGGGTAGACCAGAGTCCCACAGAACAAGGGGTAGACCAGAGTCCCATAGAACAGGGGGTAGACCAGAGTCCCATAGAACAGGGGGTAGACCAGAGTCCCATAGAACAGGGGGTAGACCAGAGTCCCACAGAACAAGGGGTAGACCAGAGTCCCATAGGAGATTAGACCAGGGTTCCACAGAACAAGGGGTAGACCAGAGTCCCATAGGAGATTAGACCAGGGTTCCACAGAACATAAATATTGTTCACTCATATGTAATGAATTCTGCTTCTTTTCTCATTTGCTCTACGGCAGGGGAAGGTACTTTCTCTTTTGTGGTCAGCAGGATTTTCGCTTCATTCTTGGCTGCGGCGGAATCTGTCGGCTCTTTCAGGTAAAGTTTCATCAGGAGGTAATGCGGATAAAGCCGGTTGGGGCACCTCAGCGTGCTGCGGTGGAGGTAGTGTTCCGCACTGTC
>CAMTMX010000167.1 GCA_947073495.1 uncultured Porphyromonadaceae bacterium | reverse complement strand
CTAAGGTAGTCATTTTTTGCCTTAGTAACTACTTCCTATTTTTATTTTTGCCCAAAACGTTTAGGACAATATTGATAATTTTCTGAGAAAAATTTGTCAATTACTTATCAGTGGTAAAAAAATGATTAATTTTGTGGTTCATATTTGGGATCTATCCACTTCAGCATAGACATTGCCTGAATTGTGGAGACTCTACATTTTTATTATTCAGCTTTCGCAAGCGAAAGCTGATGGTTATGGTGTTATAAGGTAAAAAGTATAATATCCAATTGTGGAAATATATCCTGCGTCTTTAGGCAGTATGTGCAAATATAACCCTTTAACCCCTTAACTTTCAAACTTTGAGTGAGCTTGCGAAACTTAAATAAATTATATTTAATTATAAATAAATTGTATAACTATCCATTATATATAGCGAGGAGGCTGTCGCTTTCAGCAGGAGGGAAAAAAAAGGCTCCTGCTGTATCAGTAGCGGTTGCGGCTGTAGCCCTATCGGTGGCTGTGATGCTTGCCTCTATTTCTATTGTGCTTGGGTTCAAGCAGGAAATCAGGGACAAAGTTATCGGCTTCAACAGCCATATTTCCATTTATGTTGTCCCAACCACTCCAGACGAGGACAATATCGTCACGTTGACCCCAAGTCTGAAACAGGAACTGCAATCAATTCCATTTATTACAGACTATTCTTTGCAGGCCGCTATTCCGGCTATTTTAAAAACAACGTCAGATTTCAAAGGTGTTTATCTAAAAGGTCTTAACGGCAAGGCGGCGAGCGAGTTTTTAAATAAGAATCTCGAAGAAGGGAAAGTTGTGGATTTTAATGATCCTGAAAACAAAAATAAAGTTGTTGTCTCCCGTAAGGCTGCAAATCAGTTGAACCTTAAGACCGGTGATAAAATCGACACTTATTTTATAAGTGATGAAGTGAGGGTACGTCGCCTTGAAATAACAGGTATCTACAATTCACATTTCGATCAATATGATGATGTGATGATATTTGGAGCCATGCCGCTTATTCAACAACTGGGAGGAATCAATGAAAATCAAGGTACGACATTGCAAGTGACAACCGATAACTTTGATCAGATTCAGGATTACACTATCCGTTTGCAACAACACTTAAACGAAGCGCTTGCCGACGGTCGGCTTTTCAGGCTATACAGAACAGACAACGCCTATAATCAAGGTATCAATTTTTTCAGCTGGTTAAGCCTGCTTGACACAAATGTTGTAGTGGTATTATTTTTAATGATGATTGTAGGATGTGTGACTTTAGTTTCCGGTATGCTCATTATTATAATAGAGAAAAAGCGGTTTATCGGAATAATGAAGGCATTAGGAGCCCCCACTTCTAAAATAAGGAGCATTTTCGTATGGCTTGCAATCCGAATTGCTTTATGGGGAATGCTGATTGGAAATGCTGTTACAGTCATATTCCTTTATATTCAGAAAGAGACTCACTTCATTCCTCTTGATGCCGATTCATATTATATTGATTTTGTTCCTGTAATTATCAATTGGCAATCGATATTATGCCTTAATGTCGGGGTACTGATCGTGACATATTTTGTGTTGATTCTCCCCTCCCGGTTTGTTGCAGGCATCTCTCCGGCAGAAACAATGAAAGGAGAATGAATATTCAACTTTCGCAAGCGAAAGTTGAGGGTTAAAGGGTTAAAGGGTTATGGGGTTATGGGGTTAAAAAGGTTAAGAGCCAAATGAGGATTGATATCAGGCACACAATATGAATAACTCATTAACTATTCTTAAATAATGGTAGCCAACAAGAATCGCGTATAAGTCGTTTTTATTAGTGCAGGAATTTAAATATGGCACGGTTTTTGCCATTTCTTTAAACAGTTTATAAGAACATTAATAAATAATCTTAATTATGGCTACAGGCAAAATTGGGGTTACTACAGAAAATATATTCCCCATTATTAAGAAATTTCTCTATAGCGACCATGAGATCTTTCTCCGTGAACTTGTGTCGAACGCTATAGATGCTACCCAAAAGCTTAAGACATTATCGTCTTTCGGAGAATTCAAGGGAGAACTTGGAGAAATGAATGTCAAAGTCAGTGTTGACAAAAATGCCGGAACCCTCACAATCTCCGATCATGGCATTGGCATGGATGCAGATGATATCAACAAATATATCAATCAAATAGCTTTCTCCGGTGCAGAAGAATTCCTTGCAAAATATAAAGATACGGCAAATAGCATCATAGGCCATTTTGGACTTGGATTCTATTCTGCATTTATGGTGTCAAAGAAAGTCGTAATCAAATCTCTTTCTTATAAAGAGGGTGCAAAAGCAGTTGAATGGAGTTGCGACGGCAGTCCTGAATATGAGATGAAAGAGATTGAAAAGGGAGAAAGAGGCACAGATGTCATTCTTTATATCGACGATGACAATAAAGAATTCCTCGAACAGACCCGTATCGACACACTTCTAAAAAAATATTGCCGTTTCCTTCCTGTCCCTGTAATTTCCGGCAAAGAACAAGAATGGAAGGATGGTAAGTATATTGACACAGATAAAGACAAAATTGTCAATTCATCCGAGCCTCTCTGGACAAAGAAACCGACTGAACTTACCGATGCAGACTATCTGAAGTTCTATCATGAACTTATGCCCGGTAATGAAGACCCGATGTTTTGGATTCACTTGAATGTGGACTACCCCTTCACGCTTACCGGCATTCTCTATTTCCCGAAAATACGTAATAACTTCGATGTCCAGAAAAATAGGATTCAGTTATATTGTAATCAGGTATATGTCACAGATCAGGTAGAAGGTGTAGTACCCGAGTTTATGACATTGATGCAAGGAGTCATAGATTCCCCGGATATTCCTTTAAATGTAAGCCGAAGCTATCTTCAGGCTGATCGTCAGGTAAAACGGATTTCATCCTATATCTCCAAGAAAGTCGCCGAAAAGCTTGACAAGATGTTTAAAGAAGACAGGAAAGGATTCGAAGAAAAATGGGACGACATCAAGATATTCATTGAATACGGTATGCTTACCGATGAGAAGTTCTATGAATCTGCAAAGAATTTCTTCCTTCTAAAAGATGTGAACGGGACATATTATACCCTTGAAGAGTACCATACACTTGTAGAAGCTGAACAGACAGACAAAGACAATACTGTAATCTATCTCTATGCAACCGACAAGACAGCACAATATACATATATCAAAGCTGCGGAAGATAAGGGATATAATGTTCTTATGATGGATGGTCAACTTGATCCCCACATAGTCGGTCTTCTTGAACAGAAAAATGAGAAAACACGTTTTGTACGAGTCGACTCAGATATACCTGAAAGATTGATCGTGAAGAGCGACAGTAAGGATGCCGGGCTTTCACCTCTTCAGACCGATGTGATGAGCACAGTTATCAAGACGCAAATTCCGGAGATAGAGAAAACTAACTTTATCGTAAGTTTTGCGGCACTTAAAGAAACCGATGCCCCCGCAACCGTGACTCAGAATGAATTCATGCGAAGAATGAAAGAAATGGCTGCTATGCAACCCGGAGGTGGTTTCTATGGAGAGTTGCCAGACAGTTATGAAATAATTGTCAATACCAATCAACCGGTTGTCAAGAAAATCGTTGAACTTGCCACAACCTCTCTTGAAAATGAAGTGGCACCCATCCGTTCTGAGATTGAGACTCTAAATAATGAAATGACGGAGGCAAGAAAAGCTGCAGAAGATAAAAAAGATCCTACCCCTGACCTTTCTGAAAAAGAGAATAAAGTTACTGCTCTTCGTAAGCAAGAGGAAGATATAATTAAGAATTATGCTGACGGGCAACCAAAGGTGCGTCAGATCATCGACCTTGCGCTTCTTCAGAGTCAACTTCTTAAGGGAGAAAGCCTGAATGCTTTCATTAAACGTTCAGTAGAACTTCTTTGATAACCCTTATGAACATACTAATATAAAACCGAAACAATAAAAGAGGAGCCGAAGCAGACAATCCTGCTTCGGCTCCTCTTTTGTTAGTTTGCCCGACATGGGCATAATCTAACGGGTGTAAGTCCCGAGTGCGCCCCGATAGCGGGAAGCACATAGTCCG
>CAMTMX010000166.1 GCA_947073495.1 uncultured Porphyromonadaceae bacterium | reverse complement strand
AAAGGGTCGACTCCTGCAAATGGAATCGACCCTAATTTTGTCTTGCCCTAAAAATTTTTATCGGACAGCAATAATTTATTATCAGCTGTAATTTAAATTTTGCAGGTTCGTGAGAATTGGTTAATTTTGTATGAAGTTGATAAAAATTAGCAAATATATATAGTCGTAAAATGCGCGTGAAGATACTCTTATCCCATAAATGTATCTTTTATTTATCTCATTGTTAATTTTTACAACCACGATATTATTATGGAAGATAAAGAAACAGACAATATATATATATATAACGAAGAACCGGAGTCGGAATGGCAGCATGAGAGTGATGCCAATTCATCTCTTGACACTTCCGGACCAAATTTCTCACAGGTTGAAACAGACTCAGAAGATTCTGACCGTAACGGTAACAAAGGAGACGATAAAGTTCCTACACCCTCCGCACTAAGATTAATGTTTAAGGTCATGTCAAATCCTATAGAAGGTTGGAAATCTGTCAGAAGAGCCTCATTGACTCCGGAACAAGCCCAACAAAATTGTTTTTATCCTTTGTTGGCGATTTTGGCTGCAAGCAAGTTTGCCCTTATGGCATATAACCCGAATATTAAATTGCCCGATGCGCTTGTTGATGCGGTCTGCTCTTTTGTATCATTTTTCTTCGGTTATTTTTGCCTTTTAATAATCCTGAAAACAATAATGCCTGAAGAGACAAGACACATTTTCGATTCTAATTTTGGGAAAGTGTTCATAATTTTAAGTCTATCAACACTTTGCCTATTTTACACTCTTGCAGAAGCGCTACCCATGCTTTGGGCTATACTGATATTTCTTCCTCTTTGGACAATTTATCTTGTATGCAGGGGTACTAAATTTTTGAAATTTCCGCAAAACAAGCAGATATCATTGACGTTTATACTCTGTCTACTTATTGTGGGTGTGCCTTTTGCCATCTCTTGGCTATTGGGATTAATTTTACCTTCATAATTTAATTTCTTATTAAATCATAATGAAAGCAAGTCAAGTCAACATAAAAAACAGGAAAGCACGTTTCAACTATGAAATTGGCGACACCTATACATCTGGCATGGTTCTTACTGGAACTGAAATCAAATCTATCAGAGACGGCAAAGCAAGTCTTACCGATAGCTATTGCGTGATCGACAGGGGAGAGGTTTGGGTAAAAGGGATGCATATCGCTGAATATTTCTATGGCTCCTATAACAATCATGCGGCTCGAAGAGACAGAAAATTACTACTGTCGAAAAAAGAGATCGAAAAGCTTTCAAAGCAATCTTCCGATGCTGGGTTCACAATTGTGCCCCTCCGTGTCTTTATCAGTGACAAAGGATATGCCAAGATGGTAATAGGCGTTGGCAAAGGTAAAAAACAATATGACAAACGTCAGTCAATCAAAGAGCGCGAAGATAAACGAAACATCGATCGAATGTTTAAGAAATAACCATCTGTTCTCTTGAAGATGAAACCTCGTAGACTTGAACTCCTTTCTCCCGCAACGAATGCCGACATTGCATTGCAGGCAATCATTCACGGAGCTGACGCCGTGTATATGGGTGCCACAAGCCATGGCGCAAGAAAAACAGCATCCAATTCTCTTGAGGATATTATAAAGGTTGTGGATTTCGCCCATCAATATCGTGCCCGAGTTTATGTCACAGTCAACACGATTGTCTACGAGCATGAAATAAAGCAGGTGGAAAAGCTTTGCCATGACCTTTATAAAATTGGAGTGGACGCTCTAATCGTCCAGGATATGGCTTTATTGAGAATGGATCTTCCTCCGATATCTCTTCATGCAAGTACCCAGTGCGATATTCGGACACCTGAAAAAGCTCTCTTCCTTCAAGAAGCAGGCTTCTCTCAACTCGTATTGGCAAGGGAACTTACCATTCCTGAAATAAAAGCCATAGTCGAAAAAGTCTCTGTCCCTGTAGAATGTTTTATTCATGGAGCTCTGTGCGTAAGTTATTCCGGGCGTTGCCACGCAAGCTGCGTATCTACAGGAAGAAGCGCAAACAGGGGAGAGTGCGCTCAGATCTGTCGTCTTCCATACACCCTCCACGATAATTCCGGTAAAATTATTGCAAAAGATAAACATCTGCTTTCTTTACGCGATTTCAATGCTTCAGATAAACTCAATGAACTCATCGATGCGGGAGTCAGTTCTTTCAAAATTGAGGGAAGACTTAAGGATGTGGACTATGTAAAAAATATTACGGCGTTTTACAATAATAAACTCAATGATATCATTGCCGACAGGAATAATAATTTTGTAAGAAACTCATGCGGAAAATCCTTAGCCTTGTTCAATCCAAACCCTGAAAAAAGTTTCAATAGGGGATTTACCGACTATTTTCTTTCTTCAAGACGACCTAAATCTATTGCGTCTCTTCTCACGCCGAAATCTATGGGAGAGGTTATAAAAGATATCTCAGAACTTAACAACGGTGATGGAATAAGCTATTTTGATCATAATGAACAATATCAAGGCGTCAACATCAATAAAATTGAAAAGGGTAGGATAATCACCGGAAGGAAGGTGGACATTCCAAGAGGAGCAGAAATTCATCGTACATTCAATCTGGAATGGCAGAAGACTATGCAAAGAGAATCTGCAGTACGTAAGATAGGGTTGCATATCAAGGTTGATGAGACAGGTGTTTCGGCTAAAGATGAACGCGGTATTGAAGTCCGCATTCCTCTTGACGTGCATAAAGAACCGGCAAGAAATCCCATGGACTATCGGAGTGAGTTTTCTAAATTAGGTAACACCATCTATACGTTATCTTCTTATGAAAGCAGCCTTGATAAAAATATCTTTATTCCAAGATCTGAAATGGGACCACTACGCAGGAAATTGATTGACACCATAGACTTTGCTAATAAAGCCACTTATCCTTTGGAATTACGTCGCAAGGAAAACAAATCGTTTCTATATATTTCAAACGAAATTGATTACAAGGATAATGTCGCAAATTCTTTGGCAAAACAATTTTATCAAGACCATGGAGTAACTATATTTGAAAATGCCATTGAAATTTCAAAAAAAACGATAAGTCCCGGTACTGTCGTGATGACTACAAGACATTGCATTTTAAGAGAATTGGGAATGTGTAAAAGAGATAAAAACAACAAAATTTATGAGCCTTTGATGCTATCAAGCGGATCCAATTCCTATTCCCTTAAATTTAATTGCGACAAATGCGAAATGCAAGTTTTATATCGATAATATATCAAGACAAGCGTAACCAATAAAAGAAACGGTTTAAGAAATTTCTAAAACCGTTTCTTTGTAAGCAGTTTATTTAATTTTTCGTTAGTTCAACCGATCTGACAGTGTCTTTTGCCGCCAGTGTCTTTAACGAGTCTACAGGATGTGCCAAGACTGAATCCCGTAGGCTAATCGCTCTGACAAAACGCTTGTGCATACGAATCAATGAATCATTCTCATCTTCATTCAGTTCAAGATCTGTATCTGAAGGGAATTCATAATTCAACGTCGTGATTTTTACATTAAAGTTATTCACAATTTTCTGAAGAGATGCAGAGTCGGAAGCATTATTGACACTGTCGATGTACACCGTTATCATTCTTACACTCTTCTCAAACAGCTGTTTTGCCACATCATGGTCATGCGTCTCCACTTTTCTTCCACAACTCAATGCCATTACGACTAAAACAGATGAGAATGTGACAGAGAATATTCGAGAGACAGATCTCAATAGACACTCTAAATTCATATTTTCTTATTATTCAATTTGCTGTTTTAAATTCCAAGGTCTATATAAAATTTGACATTATCCTTACAACCATCAACTTTGGTTTCCCAAAGTTGAATCAATTCAATTTAGAATGAATCAACTTTGGTCGAAGATATTGAGCGGTATACGAATTTTCGCATAAAGCCACATCTTCAGGAGTTCCACAGACCACAACCTCTCCACCTTTTTCTCCACCTTCCGGACCAATATCAATAATCCAGTCGGCAGACTTGATCATATCCATGTTATGTTCAATAATGATCACAGTATGTCCTTTTTCAATCAAAGCATTCATCGATTTCAACAACGTGGCGATATCATGGAAATGAAGACCTGTTGTCGGTTCATCAAAAATAAACATTGTATGATCGAGGTTATCCTGAGCCATAAAATATGCCAATTTCACACGCTGGCTTTCTCCTCCTGAAAGAGTGGAAGAACTTTGACCGAGTTTAATATAGCCCAACCC
>CAMTMX010000165.1 GCA_947073495.1 uncultured Porphyromonadaceae bacterium | reverse complement strand
GAAACAATAGGTCAACTCTTTTCACTCCTCTGAATGAACGGCTGACAGCCACTGATGCAACTTTTCACGTCACACACTTTTCAAATCAGAAAGATATACATTTCTCAATTTTCGTAAATCTGCATTTGACTTAAAATCCTCCTTGAACTGCATTCCCTTCCCGGGCTTCACGCGCACAGCAACTGATCCCCAGTTCTCATCACCGCCGACGAGAGGAACCATGTATCCTCCCGCCCAACCGGGCTCATAATCTGTGCGGCGTACCTGCTCGATCACATCTCCCACCCTATTGATGCGGGAGGTATCTCCTCCGAGAATCACCTTTTTACCTATCAAATCGCGTGGATCTCTGCCAGATGACTCATAAGTGGGATTATTTCCAATCAAGATCTCTCCCCTTTGCATCATTTCATATAGATCCTTACGGGATCTGCCGGTAAGACTGTTAAGCTGCAAGACATTCACTATGTCCGGACTACCGAAACGGGTGTTTCCATAATACAGGATTGAGTCTTGCTCTTCAATCTGTGCCAATTGTCTCCCATCGTAGTTGTAATTATAAGGTGTCGCCCCCCAATGTGTCGCCACCGCTTCAACATTCGGATTTTCCCTAAGCCGCCTAAGCAACTCGCAGAAATCGGAACGATAGGCATCATTTGCGTTTTCTCCCAGATCTATATAGTTAGGGCTTCCGGAAGAAACTGTCTTTAAAGAAATTGAATATACATTCTCAGGATTAAATCCTCTTGGGGCAAACAACCCCTTCCCCCGGACATACACAATCATCGACAATCCCCATATCGCAAGGCATACGACAGAGAGTTCTATTATGAGCCACAAGTTGTCGCGCCACTCTTTTTTCATTTGATTCAATAAATTTCTTTTCATAAAGCAGCAATTTTTAACGTGCGAAAGACAATGCCTCCGCCGGTTCAACTTTTGATGCACGCCAAGCGGGGAGTGTGGCACTCAAGACATTCAAGATAAAGCAAAAAAGGAGAGCCCAAAGGAAATTTCCCCATCTGAACAGCATTCCCAAGTCAGGACGGGCATTGACTGTCTCCAGAGATTGTTCGAGCTCTCCCGACATGGAGAAGATCATGTTTGACGCCAACCATACAAAGATTATACTGAACAACAGACCAAGCATTCCACCAAAAAATGTGATTATGAGGTTTTCTCCAAAAATCTGGCGTATAATGGAATTGCGTTTCGCACCAAAAGCCCTGCGCACGCCGATTTCCGCTACTCTGTGGCGAAGCCGACCACGTGTCATGCTGCTAAGATTGATTGCAGGAAGTAAAATCAATATCGAATAAATTATCCATTGAACCCTATTATGGCTGTCAAGATCAGGGCCGTTATTACTGCCGTATCCTCCTATTCCCACTTCTTCGCTTGTATATGGCTGTCCATGGTATACTGCTTCATATCCTTCCTTGCTAAATTCAGATTGGATCATATTATATCTGTTTTCAACCTGTGTTTTAACAGACTCAGGCGACACACCTTCTTTCAAAAGCATCACGACATTAGCAGACCCGAAATGAGGGTCATCGTTCTTTATACCCGCAATATTGCATAATTTATAAAAATTAGCGAAAGATGATGTAAGCAATGGATTGACATCTTCCACGACCCCAACTATTCTGAACGGATAAGCATCTACCTCAATCTCCCTGCCTGCCACCTTTTCTTCTCCAAAAAGAGAACGTGCCGCAGATTTTGTGAGCACTACAAGTTTGGCATCGCTCTTCACCTCTGCCTCATCAAAAGGGCGACCGTCAATGAAAGTGAAATCATAGATATTCCAAAATTCATTGTCCACGTTTTTTGGAGCCATTGTGAAAATCTCCTGACCCGGTATGTTTACATCGCAATTATCATTGAAGGCATTGATGTAAGAGAGGACTTCCACCCCTTCAAGATTTTCATAAAGTCTACGGGCGATATCCAGATTTAATCCCGAAGTAGAGGAATCCATCCCTTTCTGATTCTTGACATGAAAACCGGAAGCGATCAGAATACGGCTCCTGTTAGATTCCGGGGCAACCTCCACAGAATTTAACTGATCCACCATGACGAAAGCCATAACAAGGAAAATGGCAAGCGCGGTGCCGCTGATCGACACCCACGTCATCATCCTCTGATGCTTCATCTCGTAGTATATTTGCCTGAAATAGTTCATTTCGTTTAATTAGTTATGTGATTTTAGGTGAGGGGTGAGAGTTGGGTTAAGGTGGTTAAAGAGATTAAGGAGATTAAGGTAGGTAAGGCTTGGAATTATAATCTCTAAACCATAAACTTTAAAACCTTAAACCCTAAGACTTATTCCACCTGACGGCCGTCAAAGAAGCGTACAATGCGGTCAGTCATACGTGCCTGGCTCTCATTATGGGTCACCATCACGATTGTGCGCCCGTCTTCTTTATTCAACTGATGCAGAATATCCATCACTTCCTGACCCATCTTTGAGTCAAGGTTACCGGTAGGTTCGTCGGCAAGCACAATCTGCGGATCACCGATAATCGCTCTGGCTATTGCCACACGCTGACACTGACCTCCGGAAAGCTGACCGGGGAAATGGCGCATCCTATGGCTGAGTCCGAGACGAGTGAGAACCTCGGCAACCTTATCATGACGCTCCTTGGCACTAACGCCGCTGCGGTACGCCAACGGCAACGCCACATTCTCTGCCACATTTAGCGACGGAATTAGATGGAAACTCTGGAACACGAAACCGATATTATGATTTCTGAATGATGACAACTGACTGTCGCTCATCTTGCCTGTTGCATCGTCCATAATTGTCACCGTTCCGCTTGTAGGCACATCGAGAAGACCGATAATGTTGAGGAGAGTTGATTTGCCGCATCCTGAAGGACCCATTATGCTGACAAATTCCCCCTTTTGGATTTCGAGGTTTACATTCTCAAGTGCGAGTGTTTCGATCTCTTTTGTACGATAGACTTTGTTTACGTCTTTTAAAGTAATTATTCCCATATTGTTAGTATTTAGTTTTTCAGTTGTGAGTTGTGAGATTTGAGTTGTGAGATTTGAGTTGTGAGCTCCGAGTCTTGAATCCTAAGTTGTCAGTCAAATCACCATTATCTAATGACTAATGACTAATCAACTAATGACTAAAACCACACCCCTACTTCAATTTTATTGATCTTTTGTTTTTATATGAACTCATATCGGAAACGACCACCTCTTCGCCGGGTTGAATCCCGCTTGTGACCTCCACAAAATCGAAGTTGCTGTCACCAAGAGTGACTGTGCGGCGTTCAAGTTTATCCTCTCCAGACTTGACAAACATTACATATGTGCCGGGACCTTGGAAATAAGAACCGTTGGGAATCCTGACCACACCATCTTTCACGTCATAAACGACATTGAGGTCAGTGCGAAGTCCCGAGCGCAACAGTTTGTCGCTGTCATCATCAAGAAAGACAATAAACTGTACCATCCCGTTCTGACTTTGCGGAGAAATGGTGCTGATTTTCCCTTTGACTGTGTTGCGGTTTATCCTGACATTTACCACAGATCCGACAGAAAGTTTCCCTGAGTTGCTTTCCGGGATCTCACCCTCAATCTTGAAATGAGTGAGATCAGACACTACCGCAAGTTTTTCGCCCGCCCCGATACTTGTGCCGAGACTTTTGTTAAGCCAAGTCACCGTACCCTTTCTCGGAGCCTTGACCTGAGCATCATCGAGTGTGCGCTGCATCGCTTCCAGATTGCGTGCAGAGATGCTCCCCTCCAACTGTTTGCTTCTGAACGCCGCAGCATGAGCCTTCTTCTCGTTTGCAAGCTGCGTCTTCAGCTGCTCAAGCTCCATCCTTGCAGTCGCGAAAGCAAGCTCTGCTTCACGGATTCGGTCGCCTGTACCGCTTCCTATACTGTCAAGGCGTTTTTCATTCGCCACCTCCGCCTGGAGGTGGCTTAGTGACATTTCCTTAACCTTGATCTTCATCTCCTTGAGCTTGTTCTCCAGATCGCGCTGCTGGTTCTGCAGGTTGTTTTCGATCTGCTTGGCGCGCTGCTCGCTCTGGGCGATCCGCTGATTCCGTTCGTTGACCTGACGGTCGTGTTCACTTTTGAGCTGTATGAACTTCTCCTTCGCCTGAAGGATCTTCTCCTTCTTGATCATCTCGCCTTCGGCTTCGGCCTCCTTGACGGCGGCCTCGCTGCGCTTCCGGATGCTGTTCTTCAACACCAGATTGGTGATCAGAACGTACACTCCGACAGCCGCAACGGCGGAGATGCCGGCTGTTAAAATAATTGTACCCATTTCGTTTGGTTTTTATTATGTTGGTTAAAAATGGTCTTAAAAAACCCGCACGGATCCCTTT
>CAMTMX010000164.1 GCA_947073495.1 uncultured Porphyromonadaceae bacterium | reverse complement strand
ATGCGTTGTTATTATAGAGCTTGCACATCAAAGCTCTGCATGCTTACTTACCGTTTCTACGTGCTGTCAAATCCAGTCACCCCCGGCAAGAGTGCCTCTTCCTCTGAAAAGGACTGCAAAAATATAAAAAGTGCACCAAACTATCAAGTCTGATGCACCTTTTTTAACATTATTTATAAAGTCGAATTACTTGGAAGCCTTTTTCTGTTCTTTTGCCCATGTGTCTTTTAGGCCGATTGTCTTATTGAATACCAGTTTATCCGAAGTAGAGTCTGGATCGACTGTGTAATAACCAAGCCTTGTAAACTGGAAATGGTCTTCAGGTTTAGAATGCTCGGCAGCCCATGGCTCAAGCATTACATTTTCTCTGATTTTAAGAGATTCAGGATTAAGTAGTTCTCTAAAGTCGCCTTCTTCTGCCGATGGATTTTCCACAGCGAAAAGACGGTCGTAATCACGAACCTCGACCTTGACTGCATGAGGAACAGAAACCCAGTGGAGAGTGCCTTTCACCTTACGGTCGCTGCCCGGAAGACCGCTACGTGTCTCAGGATCGTATTCAGCGTAAATCTCCTCAATTTCACCGGCTTCATTTTTCTTCACGCCGGTGCATTTGATAATATATGCACCTTTAAGACGAACTTCCTTGTCAGGAGAAAGTCTGAAGAATTTCTTTGGGGGATTCTCCATGAAGTCTTCACGCTCGATCCAGAGCTCACGAGTGAACGGCATCGGATGCTTCCCTTCCTCAAGGTTTTCAGGGTTATTGTCCATTTCAAAAACCTCTTCCTTACCTTCAGGGTAATTGGTGATTACGAGCTTAATGGGATTTACAACAGCGCTGACTCGAGTAGCTGTTTTATTAAGATCTTCTCTGACAGCATGTTCAAGCAACTCAATATGGTTCAATGCCTCGTATTTTGTATAGCCGATGCGGTTGATAAAATCCTTGATTGCCGACGGTGTATACCCGCGACGGCGAAGTCCGCAAAGTGTGGGCATTCGGGGATCATCCCATCCGTTGACAAGATTCTCTTTAACGAGTTGAAGCAATTTGCGCTTGCTCATCACTGTATAAGTAAGGTTCAATCGGTTGAACTCAATCTGTCTTGGACAGTATGTTTCATCAGCAAGCTCTTTTACAAAATACTCATAAAGAGGACGGTGAGGTACAAATTCCAATGTACATATAGAATGGGTCACACCTTCAAAATAATCACTCTGACCGTGTGCGTAATCATACATAGGGTAGACCTTCCAATCAGTGCCTGTTCTCCAATGCGGGGTCTTGATGATGCGGTACATGATTGGGTCGCGGAAATGCATATTGCTGTTTGCCATGTCTATCTTCGCGCGAAGCACCATGGAACCCTCTTCGAACTCACCTTTATTCATCCTTAAGAAAAGATCAAGGTTCTCTTCGATGGGACGGTCGCGATAGGGGGAATTTGTTCCAGGAACAGTCGGAGTGCCTTTCTGTTCAGCAATCTGCTCACTTGTCTGCTCGTCTACATAGGCCTTTCCTTCTTTGATAAGTCTAATTGTAAGGTCAAACAGCTGAGGGAAATAGTCGCTCGCATAATACAGGCGATCGCCCCAGTCGTATCCAAGCCAATGAATGTCGCGCATAATGGAATTGACATACTCCATATCCTCTTTTTGAGGATTGGTGTCGTCAAACCGAAGATTGCAAGTGCCTCCAAATTTTTCAGCAGCGCCGAAATCCATTATGAAAGCTTTTGCATGACCAATATGGAGATAGCCGTTAGGTTCGGGAGGAAAACGTGTGCTGAGTCTACCGCCGTTTTTCCCTGCAGCGAGGTCATCTTTTATCTCTTGCTCTACGAAATTAAGGCCGCCTTCGTTGACAATGCCTTCTTCAATGATCTCAGTCATAAGTAAGATTAAAAATGAAAATGCCGTACTTGATAAATTCGGCATTGGTTTTAGAATATGCAAAATTAGTAAAAAAAATATAAGCAATTGGCATATTTTGAAAATATAAATGGATTTTGGACGTATTTTTGTATAAAAGTTAGTATCTTTGCCAAAGAAGTTTAATCAACTTTTTTAATATAGAATTTGACAACATAATCTACCGGTATGGACTATATACAACAAATCGCCGAACGGCTTCGCGGTTTGCGCGATGCTCTTGAACTTGAAATTGAGGAAATGGCGCAGCAATGTGGCATCTCGTCTCAGCAACTTGCGGAATATGAAAAAGGGAATGTGGATATCCCTGTAAGCTTCCTTCATTGCATTTCTTCAGTCTACGGCGTCGAAATGACAGCGTTAATGTTTGGAAGTGAGCCACGCATGAATTCATATTATGTGACAAGGGCAGGGCAGGGGATAAAAGTGGAACGAACAGGAGCCTATAGTTATCAGGACCTTGCCGCCGGATTTCAACATCGCGCAATGGCTCCTTTTATGGTTACGGTCGAGCCGTCGGAAGCTGAAAAGCCTATGACTTTAAACACTCATGAAGGTCAAGAATTTAATTTTGTGGTAGAGGGTACGCTTGAGATTTCAATAGCCGGGAAAGTAAATATATTAAATCCCGGCGATACTATAATGTTTGACGCCAGAAAGCCTCATGGACTGAGAGCCATGAACGGAAAGACAGTCAAGCTTCTGGCAATCATATCTTAAAATTAAGCAAAGCAATTATAATCATGCTTGAAAAATTTCTTGACAAAACGAAATTCGACTCATACGAGGACTTCATGGAAAATTATCATGTTAATGTTCCTGAAAACTTTAACTTCGGTTATGATGTGGTCGATGAATGGGCAAAAAGAGAGCCTGACAAACCAGCTCTTTTATGGACCAACGACAAAGGAGAGAAAATTCAGTTTACTTTTGCCGATATAAAACGAGAGAGTGACAAAACCGCATCATTCCTTCAGTCGATAGGAATCGGGAAAGGGGATATGGTAATGCTTATCCTTAAGCGCCATTATCAATTCTGGTTTGCCATTATCGCATTACATAAATTGGGAGCAACCGTTATTCCCGCAACACATTTGCTGACGGCAAAGGATGTGATTTATAGATGCAAGATGGCTGATATAAAAGCCATAATCACATGCGGGGATAAAATTGTGATTGAACACATCAAGAAGGCGATTCCTGAATGTCCTACGCTGAAAGCCTTAATATCTACCGGACCTTATGTGCCGGAAGGATGGTATGATTTCAACAAAAGTATAGATGAAGCGGCTCCGTTTATTCGCCCCCTGCATCCAAATAACAACGACGACATCTCTCTTTTGTATTTCACTTCAGGGACAACCGGAGAACCGAAAATGGTAGCCCATGATTTTACATATCCATTGGGTCATATCATTACGGGATCATATTGGCATAATCTTGATGAGAAGAGTCTTCATCTGACTCTTGCCGACACAGGATGGGGGAAAGCTGTGTGGGGAAAACTATATGGTCAATGGATTGCAGGAGCAAACGTGTTTGTATATGACTTTGAAAAATTTGAACCGGTCGATGTCTTACATATGATACACAATCATAAAATCACATCGTTCTGTGCTCCCCCGACAGTGTTCAGATTTCTTATCCGTGAAGATCTTTCAAAATTTGATCTTTCCACTCTTAAATATTGTACGATAGCAGGTGAGGCTTTAAACCCAAGTGTGTATGAGGAATGGTTCGCTTTGACCGGCATCAAGCTGATGGAAGGCTTTGGTCAGACCGAGACGACCCTTACTGTCGCCACTTACCCATGGCTCGAACCGAAACCGGGGTCGATGGGTAAAAAGGGTCCTGAATATGATATCGACCTTATAACTCCTGACGGTAGACGTACAGAAGACGGGGAACATGGTGAGATTATAGTCAGGACTCACGGGCGTAAACCGCTTGGTCTATTCAAGGAGTATCTTAAAGACCCAGTACTGACTAAAGAGGCATACGACAACGAAATATATCACACAGGTGACGTGGCATGGCGTGATGAAGACGGGTATTACTGGTTTGTGGGAAGAAAAGATGATGTGATCAAATCATCAGGCTACCGGATCGGCCCCTTTGAGGTTGAAAGTGCATTAATGACACATCCGGCAGTGGTGGAATGTGCAATCACCGGCGTCCCGGATGAAATCCGCGGACAGGTGGTCAAGGCAACGATCGTTCTTGCAAAAAAGTTTGAAAAGAGAGCTGAAGAAGAACCGCAGATTCTGATTAAAGAGATTCAGAATCACGTTAAGAGTGTGACTGCCCCTTATAAATATCCAAGAATCATAGAATTCGTCAAAGAACTTCCAAAGACAATCAGCGGAAAGATCAGACGAGTTGAAATCAGGGATAAAAAATTATTGCTGTCCGATAAAAATTTTTAGGGCAAGACAAAATTAGGGTCGATTCCATTTGCAGGAGTCGACCCT
>CAMTMX010000163.1 GCA_947073495.1 uncultured Porphyromonadaceae bacterium | reverse complement strand
GCGGAATTGGTAGACGCGCTACTTTGAGGGGGTAGTGGCCGGTAGGCTGTGTGAGTTCGAGTCTCATCTTGGACACTGAAAATAACCGATGAATCTTAGATTTGTCGGTTATTTTTTTGTTTATCCATACTTGTAAATTACTAAAAATGGGGTCAGCGGATTGTCAAACGGCAATCCGCTGACCCCATTTTAGTAAGGAGTTAATTTTCAATTCATGATTTTAAAGCCAATTTGTTCTGTTTCTTAACAACATAAACAGCAATGATTATGAGCATGGTCATAACCTCTGCTACAGGTATTGACAGCCATAATCCGTTGTCTACGACTATTCCGGGGAGAAACAGGAATGCCGGAATAACAAAGATTATGCCGCGGAGCATTGAGTAGACTGTTGATATCAAAACTTTTTCAACACTCTGATAATAACCGATAAATGTGATGTTGATGGCGAAAAACAGTGCACACAATCCTAACAATGGCAATCCATGGGTGGCTATTTCAAACGCCTCGCTGTCGACAGGAAGAAATACCATGCTAAGAAGAGGAGCTCCTGTCCACATACAGGTGGTGATGAGCAGTCCTGATATGACAGCCGTGCCAAGTGCGAGGCGCAATGCTTTCCCAACACGTTCCATATTCTTCGCGCCATAGTTGAAACTGATTATAGGCTGAGACGACTGTGCCACGGCATTGCTGATCGAGAATATAATAGGAAACAGATAGCATCCCACGCTGAATGCCGCAACACCCTCTTCGCCAAGTCTGCTCAGGAACATGTAATTTCCCGTGATCATCATTCCTCCCATTGCCAGCTCCTGAAGGAATGAGGCAAGTCCGATTCTTGCCATATATCCCACATTGCGGACTGTAAGCATCAAGGACTTCCACGTGTGCTTAAGTTTGTAGAATTTAAGTTGGTGGGAGAAAAACAGGAAATAAACCACGACCATGGATCCTCCCACAATGCATGAAAACGATGTAGCTATTGAGGCACCCATTATTCCCATGCCGAGAGGGAAAACCATAACCCAGTCAAGGAAGATGTTGATAATGGCGGCTACGACTTGAACAGACATTGCATACTTAGGCGATCCGTCGAGCCTGACAAGCATCATTCCTACAGATTGGAGATAGAAGAAAAAGAACCCTGGAAGAAGCCAGAAAAGGTAAGTCCCGGCAAGATCAAGCAAACGATCGCTGCATCCGAGCATCCGCAGTATGTCGTCGGTAAATGCGTAGCTCAACAATATAATGGTGCCGAATATAACTGCTCCCGCAAGATATGCCTGGGTCATGATTATCCGTGCCGCCTTCACGTTGTTTTCCGAAAGTCTGATACTTGCTATTACCGATGCCCCGAACCCGAACATCAGTCCGATGCCGATACTGAGCATGAAATATGGAGCTACGATGTTGATAGCTGCAAGTGCATCCGGACCGACCCCGTGACCCACAAACATGCCGTCGCAGATATTCAACGCAGAGTTGAAAACCATCGCCACAAGGGTAGGGAAGAAGAGGCTTCTGAACAAACGTCCTATCTTCTCATTGCGAAAATCAAGATTATCTCTGTTCATATATTTGCTAATATGTGTTTTTTATTCTAATATGTGCTTTTTTAATTGTGTGCAAAATTAATACTTTGGATTCTAAAGTCCGGAGTATAATTTCAGTCAGTTATGATACTTTTCCTATATTAGTGTTTAAAATTGCCATATTTTATATATTTTTGCGACATGAAGCATGAAGAATCAAGTGTAAAACTGCTGTCAACAGATCTTCCAATAAATGTGGCTCCCCTTCATCTGTCTCTCTGTCGTGGACGTGAACTGAAGGTGGACGGATGTGTGTTTATGCGTGTCCTGAAGGGGGATGCTGTCTTTTCGATAAATGCTTCACAGGTCAGAATTGAAAGCGGCATGCTTCTTTATCTTGCTTTCGACATGACCATTATATCTGTTCAGGATGCAGAATTGGATGTTGAATGCTTATATATCGATTCCATTGTCACAGGGGAAATTTTTTTCAACATCACGTCATCGGCTTTCTGGGGTTTTATTTATGCAAGTCCGGCTTTTATCCCGGCTCCCGGTCTTGAGGGCTATATGAAGCGTTGGTTTGAACAGACGCAATGGATTCAAAAAAAGTTTGCATCAAATGTGGTGCAGGCTACATTGCGTAATGAGGTGGAAACTCTTTTTGTTGTACTCGCTGCGGAGATTGAGGGGATGGACACGGGTGCCGGTCTTCCAAAGACCAGGGCATGGGCTATAGCCAACGATTTCATAACACTGGTGCATCGTCATTATGCGCGTCATCATGATGTGGCATATTATGCCGACAAATTAAATATATCGGCAGATTACCTGAATGTGATATGCCGTGAAAATCTTGGATATACTGCAAAATCCCGTATAGATTCTCAAATTATAATATCGATCAAAACGTTGCTTGATACTACAGACTTGCCGATAAAAGCTATCGCGGAGCATCTTCATTATGAAAATCCTTCATACATGTGCAGGGTTTTCCGCCGCATAACCGGACAAACACCTATGGAATACCGTAATCGTCTTCGGCCATAATACTGATGGACCGGAAACCCGAGAACCCTTGAGCAATTAGTAATGAGCAATTAGTAATTGGTAATTGTTCATTCGTTCAGAGGCAGGAGAACCAGATAACTTTTTCAAATACCAAGCGACAACTACCAAATACCAATATGTTATCAGAAATAATACAGATATTTGAAGACAAGAGTCAGTTTCTTCAGTTGCTCCTTATCGGAGATGAATCAGAAACAATGGTTGGTAAGTATATTGATAGGGGAGCTCTATATGTAGGATTCATAGATGATAGGGCGGTTGCCGTCTGTATGACCACATATGAGTCTGAGACTGTCATAGAAGTCAAGAATCTTGCAGTGCTGCCTGAATGGCAACGTAAAGGGATCGGGAAACAGATGCTTTCTCATATTGAAAAGATAAATGCAGGAAAGACAATCATACTCGGTATGGGTGAAACTCCGTCAACCTTACGATTCTACCGTTCCTGCGGTTATATATTCTCTCATAAGATCCCTAATTTCTTCACCGACAACTATCCTTCTCCGATAATCGAAGAGGGTGTGCAACTCAAAGACATGCTATACCTCACAAAACAAGTTTGATATTCAACTTCTATTTGCGAAATTTGAGGTTGTCGAATTAGTGGTTAGGCGGTTAAATGATTATAAAGTTTGTTGTTGAAAAGAGGTCTCTTCAATTTGAAGAGACCTCAAGAAATTTGATTAGTCTATTACTTTGTTTTAAGTAATAGACTAATTGCACCTATTTCTCAATGTCGTAGCGAAGTAGTTCAATACACCCAGAACGAACTTCATCTATAATGTTCCGACAGCGTTTTTCCGTGAGTTTTATTTTGGTTCCGACAGCAATGAAGTCTGCGATGCGAGGATGTCCTGTGCCATTAACCGATGTGGCATGTTCCCCATTATATCCTTCCGTGCATAGTGTGAGGTCGTATGCTGGTGCAAGTCGCCATCTCCACGCTCCGTTATCGCTGTTGCCAACTACATGATAGCTGAAATTTTTGCAATGGTCATCCTTGTTGTCGGTGAAATAATTGAACAACATTCGACGATACATCTGTTCGACATCATCTCGACTCTGAGTTATGTAGCCTGTAAGAGCGAGTAGATTTGAATAGTCCAAAAATGGCTCACGGAGAGACAGACATAGAAGTCCACCGGCAGTGGCTGTGTGAAGACGATTATTCTCCGTATCAATATCGAATCTTTTGGTAGCAAAATAGCGACCATTTACAAGTTTGAAATCAGGCACAATTATACCGCATTTTTTTGCTGCTTCATTGTAATGATATTCCTGAACCCCAATGTCTTTCGGATCGTATGTGTGACGGAATTTTACAATCCAATGCCCTTCGGCGTCATTAAATACGGCTTTAGGTCTGGCACCTCCACTGTTTCCACTGTTATATAGCAACATTCCTGCATCGTTATCCTGTTGCTCTTTCAGCACTTCGAGCGCAATATCCTGCAGTCGGTCAAAATCGTTTACAGTTTCTTCTTTCTCAAGATTTATACATGGAGTGTAGGAGAGTGCACCCATACCATTATCTCCTACTAATGCAAGACGGGTCAATGAAGATAAGTCAGAGTCATTTATACCCTGTCGCATCAATGCTTTGTGTAGAAGGTAACGGCCATACCCGTCAGGTAGGCTGTCTTCAAATATGCCGAAATTACCATAGAATGGCTGTGGCTTTGCAATAAATATTCCAGACTTTAGGGGAAGCTCAAGAGGAGAAATACTGAAGCCATTGGCAAGCCATGACTTATCGTATTCGAAAACATTAAGTCGGTTATCGGGTGTTAATGATAGATATCCAACTGACTGATCGCGAAACCGGACATATAGTTTATCGATTTTTTTCATTTCTTTTTGTTTTTAACATAAGCTCTTTTGTCTCCGCTTTTCCTGCGAATCATGTCAAGCTCTTCCTTTGTTTCATACTTTGGTTCGCCAAACATTTTTTTTATTTCATATGTATATCCT
>CAMTMX010000162.1 GCA_947073495.1 uncultured Porphyromonadaceae bacterium | reverse complement strand
TCCCTCACTGCGCGAACACATCTGCACGACGCTTGACCGCCCCAGCGTTAACAAATATTGGGGAATGGGGTCTTAATGTTTTGACACCTAAATGATTTTGCAAATCCAGGCTATGGCGGTACGAAGCGAGCATAGTAGGGATCAAATACAATACTCTTAATTATCCTTTTATTACTCTTTTTGTGGATGAGCCAAGGCAATTCTGTCTTGGCTCATTTTCTGTCAATATTTTGGATTTTTTTTGTAATTTTGCATAATCCCGCATTTCTAATAATTCAACTTTTGCTGCGAAAGTTGAGGGTTAATAAGGTTAAAAGGTTAATCTACAATTGTGGGAAGATATCTGGCGTGCTTAGATATGATGTGTGGATATAACCCTTTGACCCTTTAATCTTCAAACCTTACGTGAGCTTGCGAAACTTAAATTAAAATTCTCGTCAGTATGAAGGATTTTACCGAAACCGACATAGAGCACATCGAACAGCTCATAGATAACCAGGATCAGGAAGCTGCGCAGCAGGAGGTGAAAGAACTTCATGCCGCAGATATCGCAGAGCTTTTCCAATCACTCAACCTCCGTCAGGCTGAATGGCTTTTCAATCTCATAGACGATAATGAGAAAAAAGCGGATGTGCTCATGGAACTCGATGAAGATGACCGTAAGAAAGTGCTTGAAGGGATGGATCCCGAGCAAATCGGTCATTTCATTGATCTGCTTGACACGGACGATGCAGTAGACCTTATCCAGGAACTCGACGAGGAGGACCGCGACGAGGTGATCCAACATATAGACGACGTAGAGCAGGCGGGCGATATCGTTGATCTTCTCCAATATGATGAAGACACTGCGGGCGGGTTGATGGGCACGGAGATGATCGTTGTCAACGAAAATCTTTCCATGCCTGATTGTCTTCGTGAAATGCGACGCCAGGCGGAAGATCTTGATGATATCTATTATGTCTATGTTGTAGACGACGATAACCGTCTGAGAGGCGTGCTTCCGCTAAAAAAAATGATCACCCATCCATCCGTGTCAAAGATAAAACATGTCATGGAGGAACTTCCGGTGTCTGTCAGGACAGACACCCCCATCGACGAAGTGGCTATAGATTTTGAAAAATATGACCTTGTCGCTATGCCGGTTGTCGACAGTATCGGACGCCTTGTAGGGCAGATCACGGTCGATGACGTCATGGATGAGGTGCGTGAGCAAAGTGAACGAGACTATCAGTTGGCGTCGGGTATCTCTTCTGATGTGGATGCTTCCGACTCCGTTTTCGCCCAGACGAAGGCGCGTATCCCCTGGCTATTGATCGGCATAATAGGAGGCATTGTCAATTCTTTGATCCTTGGTGGATTTGAAGCCCAGATAGCAGCTGTCACAGCATTGGCAATATTTATTCCGTTGATTGGTGGCACAGGTGGTAACGTCGGTGTGCAAGCCTCGGCTATTGTGGTGCAAGGTCTTGCCAACGGGCGTCTGGATATCAAGAACGCCACCACCCAGATCGGCAGGGAATTCCTTGTGGCAATGATGAATGCTGTAGTGATTTCGGGTGTTGTGTTTCTATATATATTCTTCACTCAGCCGGAGGGAGTGAAATATACGGTCTCGTTTGCTGTGGCGGCATCCCTGTTTGCAGTTGTCATTTTCGCCACAGTGTTCGGAACCCTTGTGCCCCTCACTCTTGAAAGACTGAAAATTAATCCGGCGCTCGCCACAGGACCGTTTATTCAAATCACGAACGACGTGGTGGGGCTTCTGATATATGTCGGCATGTCTACCTGGATGTTGTCGGTCTTCGGTTGATTCTTACGGAAATATTTTTTTACATACTTCACTCTCATAACCCCGATATCACCCCTCTCCTTCCCTACTCCCTGTAATTATGGCAAAAATAGCTGAAACCCCGCTTATGCTCCAGTATCTGGAGATGAAAAAGAAACACCCTGATGCAATCTTGCTTTTCAGGGTAGGAGATTTTTATGAAACTTTCTGTGAAGACGCCATAGCGTCGAGCGAGATTCTTGGCATAACTTTGACCCGCAGGGCTAATGGAAAGGCGCAGTCTGTGGAGCTTGCAGGGTTCCCTCATCATGCCCTCGACTCGTATCTCCCCAAATTGGTCAGAGCGGGGCGCCGTGTGGCTATCTGTGAACAGCTCGAAGATCCGAAACTTACAAAAAAATTGGTGAAAAGGGGAATAACCGAATTGGTCACTCCCGGAGTCAATACATCAGCCGGGGCGCTTCAGGCAAAGGAAAATAATTTCCTGGCTGCCGTCCACATCGCCAAGAAAAGTGTTGGCGTGGCGTTTCTGGATATATCCACCGGAGAATTTCTTTGTGCGGAGACTTCTCCGGAAGAGGTTGATAAACTGCTCTGCAACATGGCTCCAAAAGAAATGTTGCGCATGAGGGGCACCCGAGAGTTCTGTACAACTCATTTTTCTCATAAATGCAGCATATTCGAACTTGACGACTGGGTGTATACCACCGACGCCGCCGAGGAAAGGCTACTCAAGCAGTTTTCCACTTCCACATTGAAAGGTTTCGGAGTGGATGATCTTCCTGCCGGAGTGATAGCCGCCGGCAGTATCTTGTATTACCTTGACATAACAAGCCATACTCAAATTTCGCATATCACTTCCCTTGGAAGAATCGATAACCGCCGGTTTATGCATCTCGATAGATTCACGATCCGCAATCTTGAACTTGTAGACACTATGAATCCGGAAGGAAAGAGTCTGTTGCAGGTGATCGACAAGACTGTCTGCCCCATGGGGGCGCGACTGTTGAGGAGATGGCTGATGCTCCCCCTTCTTGATATTGAAAAGCTCAAATGGCGGCATGATGCAGTCGAGGCGTTTTATAATGACAATGATTTGCGCGAAAGAGGAAGGGACGCAGCAAGGCGGACAGGAGATATAGAACGTCTCGGAGGCAGGGTGGCGTCGGGAAAAATTTCACCGCGCGAGATGCAGCAACTTGCCGACGGCGTAAGAGGCGCTATGGATTTAAGGGAAATCCTAAATCAGACGCAGAACCGTTCTCTTCAGACTCTTTCTGCGGCTATGACAGACATTATGGATGTTGCCCAATGGATTTCTTCGACAATCGCCCCTGACGCTCCTAACAGTTTTGGAAAATCACCGGTGATTGCCGATGGTGTCGACGGCGAACTGGATGAGTTGAGAGCTCTTCGCGCCAATAGTCACGATGCCTTGCTTGCCATCCAGACCCGCGAGATGGAAAACACAGGAATCTCATCGTTGAAGATTCATTTCAACAATGTGTTTGGATATTATCTTGAGGTGAGAAACACTCACAAAGATAAGGTGCCGGAACATTGGATCCGTAAACAGACGCTTGTTAATGCGGAACGCTATATAACCCCTGAACTTAAGGAGTATGAAGATAAGATAATGGGTGCAGAGGAGAGGATCGCGGCTATTGAAGACCGTATCTATAAGGAACTGTTGTCCCGAATAAATACGCGCTTCACGGATCTTCATGCGAATGCATCAGCGGTTGCGACCGCTGATTGCTTGTTGTCGTTTGCGGAGGTTGCTGCAGAATATAACTACGTAAGACCGGAGATTGACGATTCCCGCTCGTTGAATATTACCGAGGGCAGACATCCTGTTATAGAACGGACCATGTCTCCCGGAGAGTCGTATGTGTCGAATTCTGTATCCCTTGACTCAGACACTCGCCAGATCATGATGATCACGGGTCCGAATATGAGTGGAAAGTCGGCTTTGTTAAGACAGACTGCATTGATAGTCCTTTTGGCTCAGATCGGGTCTTTCGTACCTGCTCAGGCTGCAAAAACAGGCATTGTGGATAAGATTTTCACTCGTGTGGGGGCGAGCGACAATATCTCTTCCGGAGAATCCACATTTATGGTCGAGATGCATGAGGCTGCTGCAATTCTTAATAATATGAGTGACAGGTCGTTGATTCTATTCGATGAACTTGGTAGGGGTACTTCCACTTATGACGGTATTTCTATCGCCTGGTCGATCGTGGAGCATATTCATGAAAACGGCAGATGCAGACCGAAAACACTTTTTGCCACCCATTATCACGAGTTGAATGAAATGGAAAAGAATTTCAGTCGTATTGCCAATTTTAATGTGTCTGTCAAGGAAATCGGAGGTAAGGTCGTATTCCTGCGAAAATTGGAGAGGGGCGGGTCTGAGCATAGCTTCGGTATTCATGTAGCTAAACTTGCAGGAATGCCGCCGTCTATTGTAAAAAGAGCCAATCAAGTGCTTGAGCAATTGGAAGAGGCTTCTAAAAGTGTAGACGGTAAGAAGGGAGACAGTGTAAGCAAGGCTGCAGTAGGCAATCTCGGTTCTCAGCGCGACGGCTATCAGATGAGTTTCTTCCAGCTTGATGATCCGCTCCTGTCGCAGATCCGAGACAGGCTTCTGAATGTGAGCGTAGACAACCTTACTCCAATACAGGCTCTCAACATGCTCAACGATCTGCAAGGTCTGCTTACCGGGAAATAATTCTATTGTTTGGAAATGAAGTTACCCCTGGATTAGAGTTCGTTCCTTAAAATTTCGGGGTCGTAGGGGCGGCGATTTTTGAGCGGATTTTGCGAGTCGAAGAAGGAACGATGCGGG
>CAMTMX010000161.1 GCA_947073495.1 uncultured Porphyromonadaceae bacterium | reverse complement strand
AAGTTTATTGACAGGACAAAGGAATGGGAATGGCGTGACAGCGCCGGATATTCATTGCCTACAGGTCCTGACGGTGTGCATTTGATCTATAATTTAAGGTCGCATAATGATGTGTCAAACAACAGATATGCAGCTTATCTGGAAGATGCTTTTTATTTTGAAAACTCAAAGGCTTATATGACTTTAAACGCCGGAGTCAGGTGTTCATATTGGGATTTCAATAATGAGTTTCTGTTGTCTCCAAGGCTAAATTTCAATATATCCCCTGCACGCAACAATAATATCAATTATCGTTTGGCTCTCGGGATATACTATCAATCACCATTTTATAAGGAATATAGAAAAATACTGGAGGATGAAACCGGAAACTGCGTAGTCTCGCTCAATGGTCGGATAAAATCCCCGAGAAGTATGCTTTGTCTTGCGGGTGCTGATTTTACATTTCAAGCTTTAGGCAGACCATTCAAAGTTTCAGGGGAAGTGTATTATAAATCTCTGTCAAACCTGATTTCATACGAATATGACAACCTCAAGGTGGTCTATTCCGGTATCAATGATTCAAAGGGTTTTATCGCCGGGCTCGATTTCAAATTATTCGGTCAGTTCGTGCCTGGTTCGGATTCGTGGCTGTCATTTTCTTTAATGAAAACGCAGCAGAAGCTAAATGGGAAGAACGTGCCATTACCATCCGATCAAAGGTATTCTGTAAACTTATACTTCACGGATTATTTCCCGAAGTTCCCTAAGTTGAAATTCAGTTTACGTGGAATAATTTCTGATGGATTGACCATGACGGCGCCTCGTATTTCGAGAGATGTAGCGTATTTCAGGGCTCCGGCTTACAAAAGAGTTGACATAGGATTGACTTACCGGCTCATAGGGGGCAAGTCGGAAGGAGTTGTAAAAAGGGATTTCCGCAGGTATTTCAAGAGTCTGAACCTCGGAATTGATCTTTTTAATCTGTTTGACAATTCAAATGTCAGTGACTACTATTGGGTGACCGATGTCAATAATCTTCAATATGCAGTTCCGAATTATCTTACAAGGCGTCAGCTAAATTTTAAAATTAGTGCCGAATTCTGAAAATTAAGGCACGACAGTCTCGCCTGTCTCAGCTATGTGGATGGATACGCCTACCGATGTTGCGTCGGCATGTCGATTCAGGCAAGATTTAATCATCCCTATTGTTTCTTCCACGCTCATTTCTTCGCCATAAATATTGACGAGCATCAACAGGTTTGTAGTGTCCGGTGTCAGTTTCGTACGTTCTTCATCGCTTGTCGGAGTTCCGATTCCTCCGGTTGCATCTCGATATACCGGAAGTCCGGCAATATTAAGCAGACCTCTTCCTATTCCATAAAATATATCTTCTTTAGTGCCGGAGTCAAGAACAAGAGTGTCTCCTTCAACCATATCGGCATCAAATCCTCCGATACTGTAGCCCGACGCTATCGAGACAAGATTTATGACATCGATAAGAGTCGTGAGACGATACAGCCCTTTGCCGTTCACGATTCTTCTGCACATTGCTTCAGAAGACGGTCGATATCTGTTGGGATCCTTTCCAAGGGCTTTGTAGGCAGAACGAGTGGCGGCTATTCCCCGCCGCTTGTTTATTTCATCTATTCTATAAGTAGTTTCAATCCTTTTGCATTCCTCTTCAATCTCGCCCCATAATTTGTCGGATGTCGGATTGTTTGAACAGGTGGCACAAATTTGAATTACTTTCAGTCCTGGTGCCGCGCAACGAATTTTGTCAGAAAATATAATAGATTTCATACTTAATATCTAAATTATGTGCGAATTTAAGAAAAAAAGATGAAAAGGGGGAATGTATGGGGTATATTATGAAAAAAGTTTTGTAATTTCGCAATACAAAACAATAATCACAAATAAGATAAAAATGGCACAAAAACCATCCATACCTAAGGGCACACGCGATTTCTCGCCAAGCGAGATGGCAAGACGCAATTATATATTCGACACTATAAAAAAAGTTTTCGGACTTTATGGATATCAGCAGATTGAAACTCCGGCAATGGAGAATCTGTCTACATTGATGGGTAAATATGGGGAGGAAGGTGATAAACTTCTTTTCAAGATTCTCAATTCAGGAGATTTCCTGAAGGGTATTGAAGATTCGGAGTTGACAGATCGAAATCTTGTCAAGCTTACTAATAAAATGTGTGAAAAGGGTCTGCGTTATGACCTTACCGTACCTTTTGCCCGTTTCGTTGTGCAATATCGGGGCAATCTTCAGATGCCCTTCAAACGTTATCAGATTCAGCCGGTATGGCGTGCAGACCGTCCTCAAAAAGGACGCTACCGTGAATTCTATCAGTGCGATGCCGATGTCGTCGGCAGCGATTCCCTTTGGAACGAGATAGAACTCCTTTCGATGATTGATATGGTGTTTAAACGTCTCAGAGTCAGGGTGGCTATTAAGGTTAATAACCGCAAGATCCTTACCGGTATCGCTGAAATTATTGGCGAGGCTGATAAAATTGTGGATATTACCGTTGCTATCGACAAGATCGATAAAATCGGGATCGACAACGTCAACGAGGAGCTTCGCTCTAAAGGTCTTTCGGAAGAGGCTATCGAAAAACTTAGACCGCTTCTTGAGATGGCAGGAAACAATTCGGAGAAACTCGACACTCTTTCACAGTTGCTCGCTTCTTCTGAAACGGGTATGAAAGGTGTGGAAGAGCTTCGTTATGTCATCGACGGGATTGACAGTCTCGGACATGATTGCCAGGTTGACCTTGACGTTTCTCTTGCACGTGGGCTAAACTATTACACCGGAACAATCATTGAGGTCAAAGCTCTCGATGTGCAGATCGGAAGTATTACCGGAGGTGGAAGATATGACAATCTTACCGGAGTGTTCGGTATGCCTGGACTTTCCGGAGTAGGTATCTCATTTGGTGCCGACCGTATTTACGATGTGCTCAATCAGCTTGAATTATATCCTGACAGTGTCAGCAGAAGCGTGAAGGTGCTTTTCGCTAATTTCGGGGAAAAGGAGGCAATGACATCCGCACGTATTGTGAAACTGCTGCGTGAAGAAGGTGTGTCGGCAGAACTTTATCCGGACACTGCAAAAATGAAAAAGCAGATGGGTTATGCTGACGCCGAAGGAATTCCCTTTGTGGCATTGATCGGAGAGAGTGAGATTGAGGAAGGCTCTATCAACCTCAAGGACATGGTGTCTGGGACTCAGGAAAAACTAAGTGTGGAAGCACTTGTAGAACGGCTCAAAAATTCATGATCAGATGATCACCATGCCTCAATTTATTCTTCGGCAGCCGGCGGCTCCTGAAGAAACCAAAACAGATGCTTATTATCTCGCGCTTGCCAACCGGCTGGTGGAGATTGCAAAAGAGCAAAACCTTTTTCTGTCTTATCCTGAAAAGGTGGTTGAGCGTGCGGCGATGGCTGTTGTCGGTTATTATCAAGACGTGATATGTGATTCAGGAGTCTGGCGATCTTTCATCTGTGAGAACCGGCGTCTCTATGGGGTTACTGTGCCTTTCTATGATAATGGTGACGAAGACTATATGGATTATGAATTAAACAGAATTGATGTGAGATTTATGGTCTGGTATAGCCTGTCTATGAATTACGAGGAAAAAAGGGTGGAGTATCCGTTAGCTGATGAAATTCTGAGCGGGGCTGATGCATGGTGGTCTGAACTCGACAGGGTGTATGACGAATCTCCGATGCCTGAAGATTTCAGAATGACCCATGAACTGGAAATCCATGCCGAGGAAGATTCAGAGGCAATCTACCGTCTGGGCAACTGGCTGTTCATGCATTGTTATCTGATGACTCCTGCTTATGCGATGACTTTGTCGGAGATTGCCTCCTCCATAGATCTCACCAAAGAAGAGAACGTTGCGGAATTGCAGAAAAGAATGGAGCAATCAATGATGGAAGATCCGACCGGACCTCTGGCTCTTTATCTAAGGGAATGGCTGTATCTGATAGTGGAAGGTAAATTACCACATGTGCCTAAATCCAAGAAGGTTATTCCTGAGCATAAGTATTACACTGCATTCACCAAAGCTACGGGTGGAGAAGTGATCAAATTCTTTTCATCATATAAGGAATTAAATGACTTTTTCATCACGGCTCTTGGATGGGAAGATAATGAGGAACATTTGCCACAAATGAAAGGTGAGCATGATTTCATCCTTATGGTTAACCGGGAAAAAGGGATGCTTCTTGCAAAGAATATAGCGAGATGCGTCGCTCATCCTCAGAATCCAATGTACGACAGGGATTATGCCCGAATTCATGCTATTGAGCTGCTGACTGAAAGAGGATGCTGCCCGGGAGATTTGTTGAAATATATATGTGATAACGGATGGCTTCCTGATGCAGTGTTTCCGGGAACTGAAGATCATGAAATCGTTTCGAAAAATCATGATTTTATTTCCCGCTGTTATCTTCAGCAATATTATAGGGGAGATTGATACATCAAATCCAATCTTTCAACATTAGTCATCGGCATGACCCCATTTGGTGTTGTGCCGATATTTTTATGTTGTAGAACATAAACTCGCTAAATTGTATAAATATTATATTAAAAATTATTGTAAATTAATGCATTTGTTCTTGATAATGCATAATTATTATCAATGAAGGCAATATTGTCCTAAACGTTTTGGGCAAAAATAAAAATAGGAAGTAGTTACTAAGGCAAAAAATGACTACCTTAGTA
>CAMTMX010000160.1 GCA_947073495.1 uncultured Porphyromonadaceae bacterium | reverse complement strand
CTAAGGTAGTCATTTTTTGCCTTAGTAACTACTTCCTATTTTTATTTTTGCCCAAAACGTTTAGGACAATATTGATAGGAATCATATTTTTTTTAGTATCATTTAGAATCCAAATAAACAATGACTCGTTGAATTTTCTAATCAATACATCTGAAAGAGTCGGCTCTTTAAAACACTCAAGTAAACCAACAAGATGCTTGGTATATTTATATCCCAATTTTACTGAATCATCAGAAGTAAATCCTGAAGGTTGTCGACGATAAACAGCCATTTTATCATTAAGACACATTATTTTCCCTAAACACGCACATGTTAACCATAAAACATTATCACCATAAGTAAAATTTTTATTATTAGGTTTCTTATAAACTATTTCACTTCTTAATAATGTGGAACATGTTGGTACAGTCCATTCATCCATAATCTCCCATCCGGTATACTCTTTATGTTTTAGGTGTTGAAATGGCTTTTCTGAAAATTTTACGTCACCTTCATCTTTAATATCAACAGAATGGAAGCACATTGAATAATTAGGATGAGACTCAAGAAAGTCAACTTGTTTCTGGAGTTTTAAGGGGTCAGTCCAATAGTCATCTCCCTCACATATCGCCACATATTTACCTCGTATTGCTGCATTCATTATCCTTGGGACATCCCCCTTTCCCTTGGAATATTGATTCTCCTTTTCATAAATAGGGATAATAATATTGGGATATTTCTCTGCGTATTCCCTGATTATATATGCCGTATTATCAGTAGACGCATCATCATGGACGAGAACCTCGAACCGGAAATTTGTTTGCTGCATGACAAACCCATCCAATGCATCTCTTATATATCTTTCATGATTATAAGCGGTACATTTAACCGTCACCATAACGGGGCGGGGATCATTATCGTTATCGAACAAACCCTGTATCTGCTCGGGAATCTGGCTGGATTCTTCCATTCTTTATAATATTACGTTTTTTACAAAACAAAATCAGGCTGTAACCTCTTCAATATATCTTTTACAGATTATATGGTCTTCTATACGGACACCTCCACAGATATCTCCTCCGACATGACAGTTAAGATGTGACGTGACCATGTCATAACCAACTTTCTTTGAGAAGGCGACTCCTGCTGAGAATCTTGGATTTATATCTATCAGATAGTATCTGCCGTCATGCAGAATGAACTCCATGTTTACACAACCGTTTATGTCAAGAATCTCTCCTATATGGGAGACAATTCCGGAGAGCTCTCCGGATTCAAAAACCCTTACAGTAATCCCCGCACCGTTTTTAGTTCTGAGTAATTCTTCCCTTGGTATCGAGAAATCATGACCCGTTTCCGCCGACCTCACATAGTCGACCGTAAATACCGGACCCTCTACCATTGGCTGTACTATGTAGTCGGAACTTTCAATTATCTGTTCGATGCCCTTTCTGTCATAAACCTTTAAAAGACCTTCGCTGCTTCTGCCGTTATATGGTTTGGCAATGCATGGAAAGATATTATGGGGCAATATGTCCTCCCCAACAAGATATGTAGGTACCGATGGGACGTAAGCGTCATGCAGGAATGTCTTGTATAGCCCATACTTATCACGGGCGACAGACAGTGTGGATTCCGACGGCATGCATAATACTACACCGTTCTTATTAATAATGTCCCGATTCAAGTTAAGCTGGTCTATCTCAATATCGGTGAGAGGTATCACATGCGTGACCGACTCCTTTTCACACACATCCAATATGAAGTTGATATAATCTGTCGTATCCCTCGCCAAAGGAGACCTGTATACCCGATCGCAATCCGATGAAACCGCGTGCCATTCTGCGGGATATATATCACACCCGATTACCCTGTGCCCGTTCTCTTTTAGAGTTGATATAACACAGTCAGCTGAAAACGAACCTATTGCTGTAACCAATATATTCATTATGTCTATTTTATCTTATATTCCAGATTGTATTTTATCAAATCGCCCTCTAAGATACGTGAGGTCTCTATAAACCCTAATGATCTGTATAGCCCGACAGCTGACGGATTCACCGAATCAGTCCGTACCGATCCCATCCCCTTCATCTTGGAATAGGACAATGCCTTAGATACAACTTTCCTTGCATATCCTTTGCCCCTGTAGTAAGGTAAGGTGCAAAGGAACGTTATATAGGCAGATCTTGTGACATTGTCGTTGCAATAAAAGAAAACGGCCGCTGCAAGTTTGCCGTTGTCTATTACCCCGATGACCCTCCCGTCTTCAAGTATCCGTTCTGAATATTGTACGAGATCGACCTTGCTACTTATTGGTATTGCGAACTGTTTGTCAGACACCTTTAAAAAAGTTAAAAGCAGCTCCCTGTTTTGAGCGGTATTTTCGATAAGGACAGCCTCTTCATAGTCAAATGAATCCCGATATGACAACAGATTGAAAAGTGCGCCGGTATTCCAGAACAATACTGTGTTTGAATCCCTTTCAGGACAGATTTTGCTCATGCCATACAGTGCTTTCCCAGAATATACCGGATCGACTGGAATCCCCTCTTCGCAGATACATTCTGTAATAGTATTAAGCTCTTCCTTATCAATCTTGCCGTAGCCGCCAAGAAGGAAATCGTCATGAAAGACAAGATTTGAAAAATCATATTCTTTATGCAGGAACTCGTTAAGCACATGCATATTAGCATCCAATACGGCTTTCTCGTCTTCCCAGCGTCTCGCCACAGATATTGCATGAACTGTCGCAGCAGGAAAATATTTTTTGAACCCAGCACATATGCCAGTCAATGTAGTGCCGGTGCCGCATGCAATGTAGACCTCATCTATATCTCCATCAAACTGGCCTCTGAGCTCGGCTACCGCCTCATAATAGGCATAGATGCCTTCAAGACATTTCCCACCGCCATAAACCTGAAACCATGTTTTCTTGGACACATCAAATTCCCTGGCCATACATTCGAGAGAGTGCGCGACTTCGGATTTAAGGCAGTTTACCACTTTTACTCCCGCAAGGTGGCAAATAAAATTGTTTAATGATGTTGAATAATCCTTAGGTTCAGTGGTGTACTCTACCAGGGTCATTGGTTTGCCTAATTTGGCACACATGAGCGCGCATGCCCTGTTAAAATTAGAGTTCGGCCCTCCAGCAGTGAGGAGTACATCACTTTTCCTGAACTTATCTGATGCCAATATATATTGGAGCATCCTCGCCTTACTGCCTCCTCCCGCCTCTGAAAACAGATCATCTCGTTTGCATAGCACCTTTTTACCCCATTTCTTAGAGTAAAAGCTCATCTCTTGAAGTGGCGTGGGAAAAAATTCAAGATGTGTCATATACAGTTACTCCTTTATGACTTGAAGAAATTGAGGACGCGGTTGATATCGGAATCGGAGAGGTCGTGGTGCATGGGGAGGCAGAGGACGGTGTCGGCAAGTTTTGTCGCAACGGGAAGGTTTTCTTTTCCAGCTGAAGGGAGCCCGCGGTAGGTGCTGAACTCGCTGATCAAGGGATAGAAATAGCGTCTACCCAATACGTTTGCTTCTTTCATTTCAGCATAAAGCTGGTCGCGTGTCTTGCCGAATTTTTCATCGTCTATGAAGATTGGGAAGTAGCTGTAGTTGTGTCTCACTCCGGGCATGTCATCGAAGAATGTTATCCCCTCTACGTCCTTCAGTGCCTCTCTGTATTTCTGTGCCACGTTCTGTCGCGCGGATATTGCTGCATCAACCTGTCTGAGATTGAGTATGCCGTAAGCAGCCCGCATCTCGTCCATCTTGGAGTTGATGCCGGGAGCAACCACTGTTGTCTCTCCTGCAAATCCGAAGTTCTTGAGGTAGTCGATTCTTTTCTTTGTCTGCTCGTCGTGCATCACCATGGCGCCTCCCTCTATTGTGTTGTAGACTTTAGTTGCATGGAAGGAGAGTGTCGACATGTCTCCGGCATTTAGGATTGATTCTCCATCTACCTCCACTCCGAAAGCATGTGCTGCATCATAGATAACCTTTAGTCCGTACTTGTCAGCGATTTTCTGAATTGCCTTTGTATCACATGGTTTCCCGTAACAATGTACAGGCATAATCGCTGTTGTCTTCGGAGTGATGGCTGCCTCTATCTTTGCCGGGTCAAGGTTGCATGTCGCCGGATCCACGTCAACGAACACCGGTTTGATGCCGTTCCACCACAATGAATGTGTGGTCGCCACAAAGCTATAAGGGGTTGTTATCACTTCGCCGGTTATGCGCAATGCCTGCAAAGCCGTGATAAGGGGTAACGTGCCGTTTGTGAAAAGGCTGATATATGGGACTTTGAGATATGCTGCAAGCTCTTTTTCAAGCTGCTGATGGAACCGACCGTTGTTGGTGATCCATTTGCTTGCCCATATCTCCTTGAGCATATCGTGAAACTCCTCCAGATCCGGCAGAAGTGGAGAAGTCACAGTAATCTGTTTGGAAGCCATGAGATTAATTCATAAGGCATAATTCATAATGCATAATCGAATTCCGAATGGCATTACGGATTATAATAATTATTATATTATTGCAATTATTTTGCTTTTACGAAAGAGAGGAGTTCGCGCAGATCCGCTGAGCGTGTAAGTTTTGTTATGGCGAGGAAATATACGATTCCCACGATTATGCCGATTGAGAGGCGCAGAATATTGTCGGGGAGAAGTTGTACTATCGTCCAGACTATCGCTCCCATAGTTAATGAATATATCAGTGTCGGGATCAGGTCTCTCATCTGTGTGAGGAATCCGACCTGTATCAATTTACCTGTATAGTGGGGCGGGTAGGTCGGCGCCCTTGCGGGCGCTTTCCCCCCTAAGAACCGTGCATGATAGTTTCCCATCACACGGCTC
>CAMTMX010000159.1 GCA_947073495.1 uncultured Porphyromonadaceae bacterium | reverse complement strand
CTCCTTCATCACAAGACAAAAATCGCTCAGAGACCTGCGGCCCCAGCGTTAACAAATATTGGGGAATGGGGTCTAAAACATTATTGGATTCGTGTAGCCAGGATTAGGACAGTCGAAGATTTAATCTTTCCGGCATATAAAAAATCGTCAGATCCTTCTTTAAGGTTTAATTTCTTTCTTAAGTTGTCTGCTGACATAGGATAATTTCTTGTCACTACATTTAAACAGGCGCCTTTTAAATTTTTCAGTTTCCTTTTGTCAGGAATATCTGTAATAAGCAATTTTCGTCCCGGGAAATCAGGAAACAATTCTTCGCTGACAAACAAGTGGGTGGAGTCACTAAATTTTTTTAGAGAAGGGAAACGAAGTGAAAGTTCTTTCCAAGGAGCTAATTTCATCATGGTTGCATTTGGCTCATATAAATAATTACCCGTCTCTATATTTTCTATGTTAGCGTATAATTTTTTTGAATAATCTTCATTTTTATCAATTGACTTTTTTAGTGGATTTATGAGATAAGAAAACTTGGAATTTATAGATGAATCATTGGCAAGGTCAATCGCCTCAGCCAATATGTCGGTATCGGTATTTAGCCCTTGCAGAGCGGATGCTTCAATCAGTATTTCCTTACATTCTCCATGCACGCTTATGGCACGTATACTTTTTACATGCGGGATATCTTTCAGGGTTTGAGAAATGTCTAATAGGGGAGAGGCTTTAATCATTACAGATTTTGATTTTGAAAGTAATAGGTCGATGTTTTGTATGATATCAGGCTGGCAATCTTTGAAATTATAAACCCGGGAATTCCCTTCTCCTCTTCTTGCCGGATCTATGAATATCATATCGAAAAAGTTATCTGTTTCTTTTAAATACGCAATCGAATCTATATTTTCAACTTTTAGAGAATTCAAGTTAAAAACCCTTCGATTGTAATCAAGGCAAGCCGCTTTATTGTCATTAAGTTCGCATGAAACGACATGGTTGCCATTTTTTGCAAATGCCATTGAGTCGATGCCCAGTCCTGCCGTCATGTCTAATATCCTTTCGTAGCCTTGAGCAAGGGCTGAATGATAATTGGCAACCGCTTCATGGCTTGCCTGTTCCGATGCCACGACATCAGGAAAAAGCGCTAACTTGTTTGATATAAAAGATGGAATTTTGTGAACGCATTTTTTTCTGCATTCGATCTGAATTAGAGCAAGGGGAAGATTGAAAGCAGTATTTTTATTGTGAAATTTCAATCTTAGCTTGGATATGTCTTCATTTATGTTTTCTTCAACAAACTTGAAAAAGTCATTTCCCGGTATCGTAATCTCCATATGTATTTTATTGAGTTTACAAAATTAGCCAACAAAATCAGTTATTCAAAATAAATATCCTTATTTGTCCGTATATTGATTGAATGAAGTTGTTTGGGCTTTTTCTTTTTTGACGTCAGATTACCCAGGCGATTCCGAAACATGAAGAGAAAGTTTAGCAGACTAAACGATAAACGAAAGGTTCGAAAGCTATGGGAAAGATGGCGGAATGGTAGAATACCTATAAAGACGGTCCCTGTAAAAAAAGGTTAAACAGCTTCAAGGGAAAGTTTTGCATCAATAAAACTAAATATGTTAAATTTTGCAGCGATAGATTTTGAGACGGCAAATGGTAATCCATGCAGTGTATGCAGCGTTGGTGTCGTGATCGTAAAGGATGGTGAAGTCAAAAATAAATATTATAAACTGATACATCCCGTTCCTAATTATTATAGCCCGGCAAATGTGCAGGTGCATGGCTTGACAAAGGCGGATACCGAGGATGCCGATACATTTCCGGAAGTGTGGGCTGAGGTGGAACAATTGATAGAGGGTTTGCCTCTTGTCGCACATTTCAGCAGGTTTGACGAGGGTTGTTTGAAAGCAGCTTTCAGAAGATTTGACATGCCGTATCCGGATTATGAGTTTTATTGCACATGTAATGCTTCCAGAAGAGTGTTTGGCAAAACATTGCCCAATCATAAGCTTCCTACTGTGGCGAAGAAGTGCGGGTATGATCTCGAACAACATCATCACGCGCTTGCCGATGCCGAAGCTGCTGCTATGATAGCAATTAAGATTTTATAACAACCCTCAACTTCCGCTTCTGAACCTTGAATGTTTTAACCGAATTGCATTTATATTTGTTATAAGTTTTGGTTCCAAAATTCTTTAAAATTGGTTATTTCATCCATTCAAGTAGAGTATAGATGAAAAAAATTACTAATTTTGTAAGAAATTCAAAGCTTGAGGAAGTTTTGAATTATTGTTTTGGGATCTTACATGAGAAATGCTTCATTGCGTAAGATATTAAAACATAATTCATTTTGCTAAATATAAAGAACATTAATGTTAAGTATTAAAATAAAAATACTTCTTTTGCTGATTCTTTCGTCATCATTTATGACTATGACAGCTTCTGCTAACAATGACAAGAAGTCGTTTACGGTCGTAATCGATGCAGGACATGGCGGTAAAGATATCGGTGCGGCCGACAATGGCGCAAAAGAAAAAGATATCAATCTTGGAGTCGCTTTGCAGCTGGAGAAACTTTTAAAAAAGAAATTGAAAGAAATAAAAGTTGTCATGACGAGAGATGATGACACTTATCTGACACTTCAGCAACGAGCAGATGTCGCAAATAAGGCTAAAGGAGATCTCTTTGTCTCCATCCATACCAACTCCGTAGATAAAAAGAATAAGAATCGAAAGACAGTTGCCGGAAGTTCAGTCTACGCCTTAGGCCTTCATAAGGATGATAATAATATGCGTGTAGCAAGACGAGAGAACTCTGTTATAGAGTTGGAAAGCAACTATGAACAGAAGTATAGCGGTTTTGATCCTAACAAAGATGAGTCGTATATAATCTTTGAAATGGCTCAAAAGAAAAATTTAAGCAAAAGTATAAGATTTGCTGAAGATGTTCAGAAGGAGCTTGTTGGTATCGGCAGGAAAAACAGGGGGGTTCACCAGGCAGGATTCTGGGTGCTTTGGGCTACCTCGATGCCGTCAGTGCTCATAGAACTTGATTTCATATGCAATCCTACCTCTGCAAAATATATGACCTCTACTAAAGGTGAAAAAGAATTTGCAGAAGGTATTTATAATGCAATAAAGAAATATTACGAGAGCTGGGAAGCCGGGTCATCGGGCTATATTCCATTGAATGATGTAGTTGCTGACGAACGGATTGTTGAGTCTGCAAAAGAGGGGGGTGAGGCTGCCACTACAGACGCTCATAGTGACGGTTATGCAGTTAAACTCAACAAAGTGGAAAAGATAAAACGAGACGACACCCCTGCGGCAAGATCATCATATGCTGCGGCAAGACGTCGTCGTAGAAGCGATAGGTCTAAAAATTTGTCTTCAAATAGAAATGTGGAGACTAATGCCATTCCATTGCATACGGAGAATGAACGGGCTGTTTCGCTTGTTTCTTTAGCTGAGGAACAAGATAAGGTGGATACTCTGCCTCAAGATCAACCTCAGGATGACAAGGACAAGAAAAAGAAGAAAAAAGAGAAAAAATCAAAACAAAAGAAAGAAAAAAAGAAAAGAGATGCGAATGCCCACAACGCTAAGGTTGGGAAATTTGTTACTGTATATAAAATCCAAATATTAGCTTCCGCTGATCTGCTGCGACAAAACAATCCAAGATTTTGCGGTCTGACACCGATTTCTACTTATAAGGAAAATAATCTTTATAAATACTATTATGGTGAAAGCACCGATCAACAAGAGATAGAAAAAATGTTAAAGGAGGTTCAGAAGAAAATTCCTGACGCATTTGTAGTCTCGGCTATCAAAAGCAATGGTTCAGCTAAAAAATGATCTAACTATGAAGAAAATTATTACCAAGGAATTTGTCATCGGAATTTCGGTGATTCTGGCAATTTTGATTCTATTTTTCGGTATTGAATATTTGAAAGGAATCAATTTGTTTAAACCTACAAATTACTATGTCGCCACATATAGCAATGTAGCGGGTCTTGAGACTGCGGCACCGGTTCAGATAGATGGATTTAAGGTCGGTCAGGTAAGGGAAATCAAGTTTAATTATGATAATCCCGGAAAAATTGAAGTGGTTTTGGCTCTTAACAAGTCATTGCGGCTTCCGGAAGATTCCAAGGCTATCATAGGCACCACGCTTCTCAGCGGGGCATACGTCGAGATTAAACTTGGCAAAAGTTCTAAGATAGCTGAAGTGGGATCTAATATCGAGGGAGTTGTTTTGCCAGATATGATGGCGAGCATCTCCGATAATTTGTTGCCAGGTGTAGCCAATATATTGCCACGTGTAGACAGCCTCCTTATGAGCCTGAACACATTGGCATCAGATCCGGCTCTTCTTAAATCAATTCAACGTCTTGACGGGATCACTGATAATCTCTATCAGACAACGGGTGGGCTTAGCACAGTGATGAAAAAGGATGTTCCCGGGATTATGGGTAATGCAGGGAAGGTGGCGTCTAACCTTGATTCAATCACTAAAAACCTTGGAGAACTGTCTTGTCAACTCAAGCAGCTGCCAATCGATGCAACGGTTGAGAATGTGAATGAATTAACCGGTAACCTTGCAAAATTTTCTGAGCAATTGAATAATCCGAATTCATCTCTTGGGATGTTGATGAATGATCCCGAGTTTTATAATAGGATTAATAAAGTAAGTGCTGATATTGATTCCCTGATTATCGACATTCAGAAGAATCCGAAGAGATATATCAGTATAAAATTACTTTGATACCACATACTCTAAGAAACTGTTTAAAATTTATTTTGTCTTGTTATTGAGGTCTTTGTCGGCATCTTTATGATATTTATTCAGTCAT
>CAMTMX010000158.1 GCA_947073495.1 uncultured Porphyromonadaceae bacterium | reverse complement strand
TTGCGCTTCAGGATGGGCTTGAACCAACGACCCCCTGATTAACAGTCAGGTGCTCTAACCAACTGAGCTACTGAAGCGTTTTTTGTGCTTTTGAGTGAGTCATTTTCGCTGTTTTAGTGTCGGTGTCTCTCTCAATTGCGGTGCAAAGTTAGGAAGTTTTTTTGAACTGTGCAAATTATTTTGCAATATTTTTTTGAAATTTATATTTCATAAATTGGATTACACTTTATAAAAAATTGAAAACAAATATTATATGCTGTGAAAAATTTTTTTAATTTTTTTACTTCCTCATGTGTCGGATAAAAGAAAAAATAGGAATAAAAGTGTTATTTGTGTCATGAAAAATTTTTTTTGTTGAGTGTTTTGATCCTTCGAATGAAATGTGGGAATGGGGAATGAATATTTCGTTATGCAGTATCGAAGATTTTTATTAATTTTGCTTTATATATCGGTGGCACGGCTGCCGGATAACAATAATAACTGAAACCATTAAAAAACTCTATATAATGACAGTTACCGACAGATTTCTAAGTTATGTGGCTTTCGACACACAGAGCGACGAACTTACCAATATGACTCCGTCCACTCCGGGACAGATGATTTTTGCCGAATATCTCAAGGAGCAGCTTGAGAAAATGGGTCTTGAAGAGATTTCATTGGATAATAACGGGTATCTGATGGCTTCATTACCTGCCAATTGTGACACGAAGGCTCCCGTGATCGGTTTTATAGCACACCTTGATACGTCTCCCGACATGAGCGGGAAGCACGTAAAACCGCGTATCGTCAATGATTATGACGGTAAGGAGGTCCTTCTTAACAAGGATGAAAACATCGTGCTTTCACCCGAAGAATTCCCGGAACTCCTCAATTATGTTGGTCAGGATTTGATTGTGACAGACGGCACGACTCTTCTTGGAGCGGACGACAAAGCCGGCATAGCAGAAATAATAACAGCAATATCATATTTGCAGGCTCATCCCGAAATCAAACACGGTAAAATACGGATTGCATTCAATCCGGACGAGGAAATAGGGCAGGGCGCACATAAATTTGATGTGGAAAAATTCGGTGCAGAGTTTGCCTACACTATGGATGGTGGTGCCATCGGTGAACTGGAATATGAAAACTTCAATGCAGCCAGTGCTAAAGTCACGATAAAAGGCCGCAACGTTCATCCCGGAAGCGCAAAACATAAGATGATCAATTCCATGCGTGTGGCAACCCAGTTTATTGTGATGTTGCCGCGTTGGGAAACTCCGGAACATACTGAAGGTTATGAAGGATTCTACCATCTTGTCGGTATAGAGGGTACGGTAGAGAAAACCGTTCTCTCATATATAATCAGGGATCATGACCGTGCACGGTTTGAGAGCCGGAAGAAAGAGATAGAGCATCTTGTTCGCAAGACCAATATGGAATTTCCGGGATGTGCATCTGTGGAGATAAAAGATCAGTATTATAACATGCGTGAGAAAATCGAACCAGTGATGCATGTTGTTGAGCTTGCTGAAAAGGCTATGCGTGAAGCCGGCGTGGAACCCAAGGTTCAGCCTATCCGTGGCGGTACAGACGGCGCCCAGCTTTCGTTCAAAGGTCTTCCTTGTCCTAATATTTTTGCCGGTGGTGAGAATTTTCATGGACGCTATGAGTTTGTCGCTATACCTTCCATGGAAAAAGCTACAGATGTTATTGTCAACATTTGCCGTCTTGCAGCAGAGTGAACAAATTGGATAAACCTATTTTGATAGTGATAACAGGGCCGACAGCCTCAGGGAAGTCGGCCCTTGCTGTCGAGGTGGCACGCCGACTCGACACCGAAATCATATCGTCTGACAGCAGGCAGATATATCATGGCATACCTATTGTCACAGCTACGCCGACAACTGAAGAAATGGGTGGGATCAGGCATCATCTCATAGACATATTGCCTCTTGACGCCTATTACAGCGCAAGCGAGTTTGAACAGGATGCCTTGCGCATATCTGATGGTCTGTTTGCATCGAGAGGCGTGGCGGTGGTTTGCGGAGGGTCGATGATGTATGTGGATGCCCTCTGCAACGGCATTGACGACATTCCCACTGTTCCTGATAACATCCGGAGATCGCTTATGGTTGAATGGAATGATAGGGGTGATGAATGGCTTCTGTCGCAACTTAAGTCACTTGATCCGGTGCACTATGAAAGGGTGGATAAAAAAAATATGAAAAGAGTTTTTCATGCAGTAGAGATCAGTGTGACTGCCAACAAGCCTTATAGCTCATTGATCACCGGGATGAAAAAGGAGCGGGATTTCGAGATCATTAAAATCTGTCTTGACGGGGATAGGGAAAAGCTTTTCGAAAGGATCAACAGCAGAGTGCTGCGAATGATGGATGCAGGGCTTGAGGAAGAGGCAAGAAGAGTCTATCCCATACGCCGGTTAAATTCATTAAACACAGTGGGTTTGAAAGAGATGTTTGCCTGGTTTGACGGCATCTTTACAAAAGATGAGGCAATAGCAAGGATACAAAAAAATACCCGCGTCTATGCCAAGAAGCAGCTTACGTGGTATAAGCGTGATTCCGACATGACGCGGCTTGATTTTAATGAGGGGATAAAAAATGCGGATAAAATATTGGATATGCTACGTTAGAAGTCATATCCGAGGGTGAATGTCCACGCTTTGTTTTTACCCCCCTCGAAAGGAGCTTTCCAAACGTTAGACATACCTGCCATGTAATGTATTGAGAATGAATAATGGTCGTTGATCATTATTCCAGTGCCGATTTTTGCTCCGAAATCGGTGAAGTTGCTTTTAGCGGTTTCTACCGCCACAGGCATTGAGGGGGAAGCCTGGCTGATGACTTCGATCTTGTCTGAATCGGAAGAGTGGAGCTTGAATTGTGCGTAAGGTCCGGCTTCAACAAGCCATTTCAAATTGTCGGCTATATTAAACCGGAATGAGAGCATCACAGGGACAACGAAGTTGTAGGTTCTCACATGACCTATCTGTGAGAAATTATCGTTCTCATTGTTTTGGTTTATATAGTCTTGCACGTATGAATAATTGCCTGTCCGGGATTCAAAGAAGAAACCCGGCTGGATAGAGAAAAACTCTTTCATATTCAGGTTGAGCACGATTCCTGCATCTATTCCCGTGCCCCAGCTGTTGACATTATATGTGTTGAAATAGTCTTTGCAGAAGGTTCGGTTTGATGCATTGACTCCAAGACGCACTCCGAAATTGAAAAGTCTTTCTGCGGGTTCGGTTGATACAAAATCGTATGCCGAAATAGATGACGTTCCGGCAATGACAGCTAATGTGGAGAGGATATATCGGATATTCATAGATATAAAGGATTTGCTATTCGAATGTGTTTTTAGAGTATGTTTACTCTAACATTAAGAAATTTTTAGATGTCTTTTTGGTCTGTTTTTAAGCCCTCATTCAGTCGTTATGGAACCCCATAACGACTTCACTCAGTCTCAAAACAACCTCAGAAACTCTTTCTAAATATTAACTTATGCCAAAAGCAGGCATACTCTTAATCTTGTAATTTTATGATGAAAATATTTTTGCAAAGAGCAAGCAAGATTAGTGCAAATTTATATAAAAATATTCAAATTTAAAATTTATTGCTTAATTTTGCAAAAAAAATTGGGTGAGCGGTAGAGTTGCAAGGATTAAGGGTGAAGAGTGTAGGACTAAATATTTGTAAGGATTAGTGTTTATGGAGATTGGATTATGGTTTAATAGGCATATAATGGCTAACTGCTAATAACCAAATGATCTCCAACAACCAAAGACCAATGACTAACAGGCTAATGCCCCTTGTTTAAAATAAGTAATTTATATGACTGTAACTAAAATTAATGGTTTGATGACCAATGCAAAAGATTATGTGATAATCATTCTTGGCCTGATTATCTATGCTATTGGTTTCACAGCATTTATTCTTCCCCATAAAATAGTGATCGGAGGAGTCTCTGGTGTAGGCACATTGGTATATTTTGCCACAGACGGTTCAATACCGGTAGCTGTGACTCAATATGCCTGTAATCTGATATTGCTTGCCATGGCATATAAAGTGGTGGGCAAAACGTTTGTGTTGCGCACAATTTTTGGAGCCACGGTATTTTCATTGGCTATCGGGTTGTTTGAGAATATATTTATGAGTATAGGCCATCCTATTATGGAAGATATTTCCATGAGTGCCATTTTGGGTGCGATTTTGTGCGGTCTTGGTGTAGGGATAGTCTTCGTGCATAACGGCTCGACAGGAGGAACTGATATAGTGGCAGCCATGGTTTCTAAAGTGAGCAATGTCAGCATAGGCAGAACTATGATATTTACAGATTTCCTGATTGTTTCAAGTTCGATATTCCTTCCTTTTGAAGGGACATTTGCAGAGCGTCTCAGTGTGAAAGACCCTTTGATTGTATATGGTCTGGTAGTGACGTTTGTATTGGCTTATATGGCGGACATGGTTATAAACACTAATAGACAAGCTACGCAATTCGTAATTTTTTCAAGTAAATGGGCGGAGATTGCTGACCGTGTGAATCAGGTGGCTCATCGTGGCGTGACGGTTATGGACGGCATGGGCTGGTATTCCAAACAAGATGTCAAGGTATTGATGGTGTGGTGTAGGAAAATCGAGAGCGTGACGATATTCAGGATAATCAAGGCTATCGACGACAATGCCTTTATCTCTCAAGCAAATGTGAATGGAGTCTATGGAAAAGGTTTTGATACAATGAGGGTGAAAATGAAAAAGAACCCCTCAGATTTGCCCTTGGGGGATAAGGAAAACAAATCTTTGATATAAAATTCAGAGAATGTTTGAATTTAACTTTATGAAATCTTTAAAGTCCTTTTCAGTCAATTTTGAGCTTTCGTTCTGTTATTAT
>CAMTMX010000157.1 GCA_947073495.1 uncultured Porphyromonadaceae bacterium | reverse complement strand
TCGTTTTTTTATTTATATCTGAAAGCGATACGTCCTTTCGACAGGTCGTAAGGGCTCATTTCCACCCTCACCTTGTCTCCCGGAAGTATCTTGATGTAGTGCATTCTCATTTTGCCTGAGATGTGTGCGGTGATTTCATGCCCGTTGGTGAGCTCAACCTTGAACATCGCGTTTGACAATGCCTCGAGAATGACTCCGTCCTGTTCGATTGCAGCTTGCTTTGCCATATAATCTTTTTCAGTTGTTGCTTTGTTATTCATTTGCGCCCGTTTCTTGTTGAATCCCGAGCGCCGCCTCAATATAGTCAAATGTTGTCATGATCTCAGGTCCGTCGATAGTGATTAGAATAGTGTGCTCATAATGAGCTGACGGTTTGCGGTCGCGTGTGCGACACTCCCATCCATTGCTTTCAATGACGACATTCTTGCTGCCAAGATTGATCATTGGCTCTATCGCAATACACATTCCCGGCTTTAATACCGGTCCAATCCCTCTTCTACCGAAATTCGGAACCTCCGGATCCTCATGCATGCTCTTACCGATTCCATGTCCACACATTTCACGCACCACGCTGTAACCAGCACGTTCGCAATATGTCTGGATTGCATTGGAAATATCTCCGATTCGCTTCCCTGCTTGAGCGGCATTGATTCCGACATAGACGGACTCTTTTGTCACTTTAAGCAATCGGGCTGTCTTATCGTCTATCTCTCCAATAGGAAACGTATAACAGCTGTCTCCGTTGAAACCATCGAGCTCTGCGACACAGTCTGTACCTACTATATCTCCCTCACGAAGCTCATACCCCGAGGGGAAACCATGTACAACTGTCTCATTGACCTCAATACATAGTGTGCCTGGAAATCCGTGATAACCCAAGCAAGCGGGTTTACCCCCGTTGTCGAGGATAAACTCTCTTGCAATGTTATCGAGTTTACGGGTGGTGACGCCTGGTTTTACCCATTTTGCCACTTCTCCGAGCGTGCGGCTTACCAGATCGCAGGCTGCCCGCATCTTGACTATCTCTTCGGCTGTCTTGATATAGATCATTAGCTTACTGAAACGATTTTAGAATGCTCCGCTGCCTGTGGTGCGACCTTTTATACGACCGTCTTTCATAAGACCATCGTAATGACGCATTAGCAGGTGACCTTCGACGATTCTCAACGTGTCAAGGATTACGCCTACCATAATCAGAAGCGAGGTGCCTCCGAAGAATGCGGCGAACTGGCGGTTGAGACCACACACATGTGCTATTGCGGGAAGAATGGCTACGATGCCAAGGAAAATTGACCCCGGAAGGGTGATTCTTGACATGATTGAATCAAGATATTCTACGGTGGGCTTACCCGGTTTGATTCCCGGAATAAATCCATTGTTGCGCTTCATATCTTCTGCCATCTGTGCAGGACGCACTGTGATTGCGGTATAGAAATAAGTAAAGGCCACAATCATTACAAAATATACCAGATTATACCAGAATCCATAGAGGTCGGTAAGAGCTCCGAAGAACCCGGTCTGATCCGGACTGAAGCCGACAAGTGTGACTGGTATGAACATGATTGCCTGTGCAAAAATGATCGGCATCACACCGGCTGCGTTCACTTTCAGAGGGATGTACTGGCGGGCGCCCCCATATTGCTTGTTGCCCTGGATACGCTTGGCATACTGCACAGGAACTTTTCTTGTGCCCTGTACAAGAAGTACAGCTCCAGCTATTACCGCAACAAGGATAACCAGCTCAACAAGGAAGATTACCAGACCGCCGCCGGCTGAGTTCATCAAACGTCCAGTGAATTCCTGGATCACGGCCTCAGGGAAACGAGCCATGATACCAATAAGGATGATGAATGAAATACCATTACCGATACCTTTCTGGTCGATCCTCTCGCCAAGCCACATGATGAACATGGATCCCGCCGCGAGGACGATCGTCATGAACACCACGGTCCAGAATCCCATCTCTACGTGTCCACCGGCTGCCTGAACCTGATATTTAAGGTTCATCAGATAGGCGGGGCCCTGAAGAACAAGAATGAGCACAGTAAGATAGCGGGTATACTGATTAAGTTTCATTCTTCCGCTCTCCCCTTCGCGCTGCATCTTCTGGAATGCAGGGAGAACCATGCCGAGCAACTGAATCACGATCGATGCAGTGATATAGGGCATGATACCCAATGCAAATATCGACGCCTGAGAGAATGCACCGCCCGAGAACATATCGAGCAGCTGCATAAGCCCGTCTGACGTGAAGTTTTTCAGCGCCATGAGCTCATCGGGATTAATCCCCGGCAAGACCACGTAGCATCCGAAACGATAGATGATCACAAGAAGCAACGTGATGCCGATGCGCCTGCGAAGATCCTCTACGCTCCAGATATTCTTTATTGTCTGTGTAAATCCCATTTTTATTAGTTTTTGCTGACGGTTCCACCTGCTGCTGTGATAGCCTCCTCTGCCTTCTTGGAGAATGCGTCTGCCTGTACTTCAATAGCACGGCTGATCGCACCGTTGGCAAGGATCTTCACAAGTGCTCTTTTAGGAGCAAGACCTGCAGCACGGAGATCGGCAACAGTAATCTTGGTGAGGTTCTGAGCCTCTGCCAATGCCTCGAGAGCATCAAGGTTGATTGCCTTGTATTCAACACGGTTGATGTTCTTAAAGCCAAATTTCGGCACACGGCGCTGAAGTGGCATCTGACCACCTTCAAAACCTATCTTGTGCTTATAGCCTGAGCGTGACTTAGCACCTTTGTGACCGCGGGTTGATGTGCCGCCGTAACCGGAGCCGGGACCACGACCGATTCTCTTGTTGCTTTTGTTGCTGCCGGGAGCCGGCTTAAGATTATGTAGTTCCATGAGTTTCTAAATCATTAGAGAGTTGTGACTTCTACAAGATGACGCACTGCATTTACCATTCCTCTGATTGAGGGGCAGTCTTCTTTTACCACTGTGTGGTTCATTTTTCTCAGGCCGAGAGCGTCGAGTGTACGCTTCTGCACTGCCGGGCAATTGATGCGGCTCTTGATCTGCTTGATTGCTATCTGTGCCATTTCTGTAGTTTTTAGCCGTTAAACACTTTATCCACAGCTACGCCGCGGTTCTGTGCCACCTGTGCAGGGCTTCTCATTTCATCGAGAGCGGCGATAGTGGCCTTAACGAGGTTGTGGGGGTTGGATGAGCCCTTGCTCTTTGCAAGTACGTCGGTAATACCTACGCTTTCGAGGACGGCACGCATTGCACCACCTGCCTTAACTCCTGTACCCTCTGAAGCTGGCTTCAGGAAAATACGCGAACCACCGAATTTTGCGCTCTGCTCGTGAGGAATTGTGCCTTTGTGAACAGGAACTCTGATAAGGTTCTTCTTTGCAGTCTCCACGCCTTTGGCGATTGCTGCTGTAACCTCGTTTGCCTTACCAAGACCCCAGCCGATGATGCCGTCTTCATTGCCGACAACTACAATGGCTGCAAAGCTGAAAGCACGTCCACCCTTGGTGACCTTGGTCACACGGTTGATGGCCACAAGACGGTCTTTCAGATCCAAATCATTAGTAGATTTTACTCTATTATTTCTCTTTGCCATGATTTTCGATTAAAATTTAAGACCGGCCTGACGTGCTGCATCGGCCAATGATTTAACTCTGCCGTGGAAAAGGTAGCCATTACGGTCGAACACAACCTCTGTGATGCCATTTTCCATAGCCTTCTTTGCTACGTCTGCTCCGACGCGGGCTGCAACCTCTATCTTTGTGCCGCCCTCAAGACCCTTTGAAGAAGCGGCCACCAATGTGCGCCCTGCCAGGTCGTCGATAAGCTGAACATAGATCCCCTTGTTGCTGCGGAACACACTCATGCGGGGTCTCTGAGCAGTGCCCGAAATCTTACCGCGTATGCGGGTTTTGATTTTATTTCTTCTTGCTATCTTGGATACCATAGTCTTCCTTGTTTTAATTATTTCGCGTTAGCTGATTTACCCGACTTACGACGAATAACCTCGCCAACAAACTTGATACCTTTGCCCTTGTAAGGCTCCGGCTTGCGGAGGGAGCGGATCTTGGCACATACCTGTCCGAGAAGCTGCTTGTCTGAGCTCTCCAGGATGATGAGCGGGTTCTTGTTACGCTCTGTCTTTGCCTCTACCTTAACCTCTTTAGGAAGCTTGATATAGATTGCATGAGAATAGCCCAACGACAGTTCCAATACCTGACCTGTAGATGTGGCACGATAACCTACGCCAACAAGCTCCATCTCTTTCTTGTAGCCTTCAGACACACCGACAACCATATTGTGGATAAGTGCACGGTAAAGTCCGTGCATAGCGCGGTTCTCACGCTCGTCGTTCGGACGTTTTACCTCGATGTGGTTACCTTCCTGCTCTACGGTGATGACCGGATTTACTTCCTGTGAAAGTTCTCCCTTGGGACCTTTAACGGTCACGACATTTTCTTTTACCTGTACAGTTACGCCAGCAGGTATCTCAATGGGTGCTTTACCAATTCTTGACATATTGAATACCTCCTTTTATTAATAAACGTAGCATAATACTTCGCCGCCGATCTTGCGTTCTTTGGCTTCTTTGTTTGTCATCACGCCATGTGAAGTACTGAGGATCGCGATACCTAATCCGTTCAATACACGCGGCATTTCCTTGTAGCCTGTATACTGACGAAGACCCGGACGTGACACGCGGTGGAGGTTCTTGATGGCGCTCACCTTGTCGACCGGATCATACTTAAGGGCGATCTTGATTGTGCCCGACGGTGTAGGACCCTCCATAAACTTATAGTTCAGGATGTAGCCCTGCTCGAAAAGGATCTTTGTGATCTCTTTTTTCATTTTTGAAGATGGAATCTCCACCACACGGTGTCCCGCGTGGATGGCGTTTCTCAATCTCGTCAAATAATCTGCTATTGGATCAGTCATTGTTTTGATTGTTAAATTGATTCAGAT
>CAMTMX010000156.1 GCA_947073495.1 uncultured Porphyromonadaceae bacterium | reverse complement strand
GACAGACTGTTGGTTGCCGATCAAAATAATGTTCTTGACGATATCACAGAAAAGGATTTGATGTATTTTGGAGTTGTTAAATTGCTTGAGATAATAGGAGAAGCTTCCTACAAGCTTACCAATGAATTTAAGGAATCACACAGGCAAACTCCTTGGAAATACGTCATCGGAATGCGTCATATCCTTGTTCATGGCTATTATCAAATAAATAAAGAAGATGTATTGAAGACTATTCGTGAAGATCTTCCTATTCTTCAAACACAAATAAAATCCTACCTCCTCGAATTCGAATAAATCCCAAGAACAAAGGAAAGACCAAGATCCCATAGACCAAGTTAAGGAACAAGGCAATTACTAATTGCTAATTACTCATTACTAATTGAATTGGAGTCCCATAGAACGATATTAATTCAAAATCCAAAATTCAACATTCAAAATTACCCCTGTTCTCTGGTTCCTGGTCGTGAAAAAGTACTCTGGTTCCTGGTCGTAAAAAAAGAACTCTAGTTCCTGGTCGTAAATAGACAAATACAGACCAAATACTACACCTACGACAACATAATCCGCATCCTCACCCTCGACGATGCCGATTTCATATACACACATCGATAATACAATCTCCTCAAAACATACCACCCCCGACATTTCGATTGAAATTTGATTTTTCGAATAAAGAATACTATAAATGAAACCTCTAATCATTATTCAAGCAAGAACAGGATCAACAAGACTTCCTAACAAAATGACTATGCCATTATATGATGGGAAATCAGTCTTGGATATTCTTTTAGCAAGGTTAAAGTTAGCAAAACCTGAGTTGGAAATTGAAGATATAGTGGTTGCAACTACAAATAATTACAAAGACGATGCAATCATTGAAATATGTAATTCCAATAACATAAAATATTTCAGGGGAAGTGAGAATGATGTATTGCAACGCTTTATCGACACGGCTACAAAATATAATGCCCAAAAGATAATTCGTATATGTGCAGATAATGTATTCCTTGACATCACTTCATTGGCTATCCTTTCTTCCTGCCTGAATACTAGTGGGGAACACTTTGATTATATATCCTTCCAGAAATCAGATAATACACCCTCCATATTGACCCACTATGGATTCTTTGCCGAAGGAGTTACATTATCAGCATTAAAGAAGGTGAAATCACTCACAGACAAATCTTTATATCATGAGCATGTGACTAATTATATTTACAATGCTCAAGATATTTTTAATGTAAAATTCTTTCCAATTGAGGAGGCGGTCAAGGGAATTGAATCACATACTAATTTGAGATTGACACTTGATACCCAAGATGATTTCGATATCCAAAGAACCATCTATTCCCATTTTATAGAAAAAAAGTTAGAAATAACCCCTTCAAATATCATGGATTATCTTGATAATGAAAATCCGGAATTATACCCTATAATGTCAAAAACGATGAAATCAAACTCTAAATAAAAATGAAGGAAACTTATATAATTGGTGAAATCGGACAGAATCATAATGGTTCGGTAGATATTGCCAAACTTATTGTGGAGTTAGTTGCCCGTCCAGTAAAAGAGGAGCTATTCGGCATGAATTTAAAACCTATGAATGCTGTGAAGCTTACAAAACGGGATCTAAATGAGGAATTAACAGTTTCCCAGATGAATAGGATTTACGATACTCCCAATTCTTTCGGTAGAACTTATGGGGAGCACCGTGCTTTCCTTGAACTGTCTGATGAAGAGCATCTGGAAGTATATGATTATTCAAAAAGACTGGGGCTTGATTTTGTAGAGACTTTATGCGCGGTTGGATGTCTGTCTCTTTTAAAGCTTTTCACTCCTGATAGATTAAAAGTAGCAAGCAGAGATCTCACCAACCTTCCATTACTTTCAGCATTGGCTGAAACAAAAATACCAATTATTTTATCAACCGGAATGGCGGGTAAAAAGGAACTGGACGATGCCTTGGATATAATTACCAGATATCATAGTGATATTTCAATATTACATTGTGTCTCTCAGTACCCGACTCAACCGGACAATCTTAATCTTAACACTATCCTATATCTAAAAGAGCACTACGGACAATATAAGATCGGTTTCTCAGATCATACGATTGGAATCTCTGCACCGATTGTTGCGGTTGGCATGGGTGCTGAAATCATTGAAAAGCATATAACTATTGATCGTCGTATGAAAGGTACGGATCAGGCTGGTTCCCTGGGACCTGATGGAGTGAATCGAATGATCCGAGATATTCGTGTAGCTGAACGATGGATGGGAGTTAAAGATCTATATATAGAGAAAAGTGTCGCCTCATCCAAGATAAAACTTGAAAGGTCAATTGCATCTAAAAGGGCTATATCTAAAGGTGAAATAATCTCAGAGAACGATATACATATGCTTAGCCCCGGTGATGGATTTAAATGGTGTGATAAGGACAAGATTGTAGGGAAAGTGGCTCTTAAAGATATTCCTGCAAACGAGATTATATATCAAGGCTATATTTAAATCTACATTTCGGCTTGGACAACTTGCACACAATAAAAGAATTACTTTCCCATATTATTTGTAAATCTTATTTGCCAATAATCATATTTTAGTGTAGATGATGGCATTTAAATAGATGATTCATAATTAAAGGAATAAATGTAAGAAGTCTAATGCTTTGAGATATTTTTATAGGGAAGAATCAGTAATAAGAGCCAATTCGGTGGTCTATAAATCTTGTCCCCAGGCTCAGTATTGATAGGATTTCCCAGTTCGCCAATATAATTACATATGAAACCAAAATTAATACTGACTGATATTGATGGTGTATGGACAGATGGAGGTATGTACTACGATCAATTTGGAAATGAATGGAAACGTTTCAGTACTTACGATGGTGCGGGTGTAACAATTGCTCATGCACATGGTATTCCGGTTGGAATAATAACTGGAGAAAATACTAAAATTGTGGAAAGACGGGCTGAAAAGCTAAAAGTTGATTTTCTATACCAAGGAGTAACAGATAAGCTCTCAATTGCTGAAAAGTTGTGTAAAGAACTTGATATAAAACTATCTGATGTGGCATATATTGGAGATGATCTTGCAGATATTCCGTTATTGAAATCTGTAGGATACAGTGGAGCTCCAGATAATGCCATAAAACAAGTGAAAGAAATTGTAGATTTCCAAAGCAATATTAAAGGTGGAGAGGGTGCCTTTCGAGATTTTGTGGAAACCTTAAAAATATCGTAGGTTAGTTTTTTGTTTTACAAGAGCTTTCATTGGGTTGTATTTCAAATAAATGTCATTTTTTATTTATGTGTTTTTAGCTTTAAATTTATATAAAGCATATTATAGATATGAAGAATTATAATATAGCAGTAGCAGGCACCGGCTACGTCGGTCTCTCCATTGCAACCTTGCTCGCACAACATAACCACGTCACGGCAGTTGATGTCATTCCCGAGAAGGTCTATCTCATCAACAAGTTCAAATCACCCATTCAGGACGAATACATTGAGAAATATCTCGCTGAAAAGGATCTCGATCTGACAGCCACCCTTGACGGCGTAAAGGCATACGCCGATGCCGACTTTGTCGTGATAGCCGCACCGACCAACTACGACCCGGTCAAAAACTACTTCGACACTCATTGCATCGAAGATGTCATAGACCTCGTTCTGAGCGTCAACCCCAACGCGGTAATGGTCATCAAATCGACCATCCCCGTAGGCTACTGCCGCAACCTCTATGTCAAATATGCAAAGAAATTCAAGGACGGACAACAGACAACGGAAAACGGACAACAGAAAACCTTCAATCTGCTCTTCTTTCCCGAGTTCCTCCGCGAGTCTAAGGCTCTCTACGACAACCTCTATCCCTCTCGCATCATTGCCGGAATCCCCAAAATAATCGATGACCCGCGCTTTGCCGAAGAAAACGAGGCTATAGAAGCTGTAGCCGATCTCCCGAAACTTGAAGAGGCGGCGCGTACATTCGCCGGTCTGCTCCAACAAGGCGCAATCAAAGAAGACATCCCGACACTTTACATGGGCATGAAAGAGGCGGAGGCGGTTAAACTCTTCGCCAACACTTACCTCGCCTTGCGCGTCAGCTACTTCAACGAACTCGACACATACGCCGAGGTCAAAGGTCTCGACTCCCAGGCTATTATAGAAGGTGTAGGACTTGACCCGCGTATCGGCACACACTACAACAACCCCTCCTTTGGCTATGGAGGCTACTGTCTACCCAAAGACACCAAGCAGCTCCTAGCCAACTACGCCGACGTCCCCCAGAACATGATGTCGGCAATAGTAGAAAGCAACCGCACCCGCAAAGACTTCATCGCCGATCAGGTACTGAATCTTGCCGGGTATTACACAGCAAACAGCCAGTATAATGCCAATGCCGAGTCAACGTGCGTCATTGGAATATACAGACTGACAATGAAATCCAATTCGGATAATTTCAGGCAATCGTCCATTCAGGGGGTGATGAAAAGAATCAAGGCGAAAGGGGCGCAGGTCATTATCTATGAGCCTACACTTGAAGACGGATCCACATTCTTCGGAAGCATTGTTGTGAACGATATAGAAAAGTTTAAGCAACAGTCAATGGCGATCGTAGCCAACAGATATGATTCCTGCCTTGACGATGTGATAGAAAAAGTTTACACCAGAGATATTTTTAAACGCGACTGATATGCTTACTGACAATATAACGCTTGAAGGCAAGACCATACTTATCACAGGTGTTGCCGGTTTTATCGGTGCCGAGCTTGCAATACGCCTACTCAATGAATACCCTGAATGCAAAATCGTAGGTATAGACAACATAACGGATTATTATGATGTCAGACTGAAATACGAAAGGCTTGACGAATTATACACATACGGCAAACGCTTCATTTTCATCCAGGACTCGATAGCCGATAAGAAAGCGGTTGAAAGGATCTTTGAGGAATATGGACCGCAGCTTGTCGTAAATCTTGCGGCACAGGCAGGAGTTCGGTATTCAATCACAAATCCGGATTCGTATATTGAAAGCAACATCATAGGGTTCTATAACATCCTTGAGGCTTGCCGT
>CAMTMX010000155.1 GCA_947073495.1 uncultured Porphyromonadaceae bacterium | reverse complement strand
ATTAAGTATTCTACATAAATATAACCCTTTAACCCCTTAACCTTCAAACCTTAAGTGAGCTTGCGAAACTTAAATAAGTGAGAATTTAGTTTTGAGTTGTGAGTTTATGGTTTATTGTTTAGAGTTTATGGGTTAAGAATAATCTGGAATCCAATGACTAATAAACTAATGACTCACAACTCAAAACTCAAAACTCAAAACTCAAAACTCAAAACTCACAACTCATATCTCACAACTCACAACCCACAACTAAATAAAATCTTACATGAAACTTTCTTACATTCTAATTGCGGCATCATTTGTGGCTGCCGCTTTTTTCGTAGGCTCTTGCGCCAGCCGCCAGGGTATACGCGAAACTGACGGAGGATACGAGATCGATACCGACAAGGGGACTGTGACGGTCCAACCCCTCACAGACAATATCTTCCGCGTCACGGCTCAGCCTGCAGGCTCCGATCTCGCTTATACCCCATCACAATCGGCGATCCTCGCGCCTGAAAAGGTGGAGATCAAAACCGATGCTTCGTCAGACGCATTCACAATCAGCTCCCCCACCACCACCGTACGTATAGACCGCAAGACCGGACAGGTCTCTTTCCTTGACAAAGAAGGGAAAATCCTCCTTTCCGAGACAGGAGGGGTAGACAATTCCGGAGATGTCAAGACAGTGACCTTCAACGGCAAAGCCCCCGGAGAACTTTATGGCGCCGGGGAACGCGGACATTCGCTGAAACTCAACGGCGACTCCCTGGTGATGTACAACCGTCAGAACTATGGATACACCGCAGGCGACCCGCGCATTTCGCAGATGGGCATCACTGCACCATATTTCGCTTCAGACAAAGGATATGGAATACTTTTCGACGATTACAACGAATCTCTTCTTGTGCTCGGCGATACGATCAAATATTCTTCCGAGACTCCCAAGCCGCTCTCCTATTATTTCATCAACGGAGAGAACACACTCGCCGGCACTACAGAGGGTTACACCCTTCTCACCGGACGGCAGGACCTTCCACCCTTCTGGAGTCTGGGCTACGTCACTTCGAAATATGGGTATCACAACCAGAAAGAGGCTCTCGGCGTGATCGACTCTCTCAAAACCCGCGGATACCCCGTAGACGGTATGGTTCTCGATCTTTACTGGTATGGTGTCGAGACCGACATGGGACGCCTCGAATGGGACAAGAAACAATGGCCTGACCATAAGTCCATGATCGACTCCCTCAAGAAGCAGGGGGTGAATCTTGTGCTCATCTCCCAGCCATATATCAATAAAAAAGGTGCCGTCGACAATTATAATTTCCTTGTCGGGAAGAAGATGCTTACCCTTGATTCGGTAGGCGCGAATCACGACGTCACTACATGGGTGGGCGATGCCGGCATGCTTGACGTCAGCAATCCCGCCACACGCGAATGGCTATGGAACCGTCTCAAAGATATCACGGCGGAAGGCATTTCCGGATGGTGGGGCGACCTCGGCGAACCGGAGGTGCATCCCCGCACCATCATGCATGCCAACGGAGAGTCCGCGCCACAATACCACAACGTCTATTGCAACGAATGGTCGAAGCTTATCTATGAAGGGCTGCGTAAAGATTTCCCGGAGATGCGCCCGCTCCTGATGATGCGCGGCGGCACAGCCGGTTTGCAGCGCTACAGCGTATTCCCCTGGACCACCGACGTTTCCCGTTCTTGGGGCGGTTTCAAACCGCAGGTCAATCTTATGCTCAACTCCGGCATCTCAGGACTCGCGTATATGAGCAGCGACCTCGGCGGGTTTGCAGTCGATCCGAAACATCCTATCGATGAGGAACTTTACGTGCGCTGGGTACAGATGGGCGCTTTCACCCCGATGATGCGTACGCATGCCACTGTAAAACCTGAACCCTATCACTATGCCTCATCGCAAGATATCCTGAAGCAATATGTGAAAATGCGTTATGAGTGGCTTCCTTATAATTACACTCTCGCATACGAGAATTCCGCTTTCGGCAAACCTCTCGCACGCCCGTTGAATTACAACGGCGACAATCCGGGCGAGAAGTATTCATCAATCACCGACGAATATCTTTGGGGTGACGAAGTTCTTATAGCCCCTGTGATGGAACAGGGGGCACGTCAGCGCAAAGTGCTCTTCCCTGCCGGGGAATGGATCAACTACAATCATCCGTCAGAACTTTACAAGGGTGGAAGCGAGGCAGTCGTGGATGCCCCGATTGAAGAGCTTCCCATGTTTGTGCGTGCAGGGTCGTTCATTCCTCTCTACACCTCTCAGATAGAGAACGTCACTCAGTATGATCCGCAGTGCATCACGGTCCGCTACTATCCTTCAGCCTCCAAGAGCGAGTATACGATGTTTGACGACAACCGACTCTCCCCCACTTCCCTTGCCGACGGCAACTACCGGTTGACTTATTTCACGGGAGAGAGCAAGGATGGCGAGACCACTATATCCCTTAAGAGCAACGGGGGGAAATATGCCGGCATGCCCGAAGTGATGATGATGACATTCGAGATTGTCAATGCCGGCAAACCGAAGAGCGTAAAACTCTCTGACGGCACCGTGCTTGAAGAGGCTATGTCGCTTAAAGCGATCCGTCAATACGGATGGGTGTATGATGAGGCTACCGACAGTCTATTCGTTCGTTTCCCCTGGAACTATGCTGATTTAGTTTTGAGTTGTGAGTTTTGAGTTGTCAGTTGGGAGTTGTGAGTCTTGAGTTGTCAGTTGGGAGTTGTGAGTTGTGAGATTAGTCCTGATTAATCTTGATTTATCCTGATTAATCTCAAAACTCAAATCTCACAACTCAAAACTCAAATCTCACAACTCAAAACTCAAATCTCAAATCTCACAACTCAAAACTCAATAAAAAAGGACAGAAGACCAAAATCTTCTGTCCTTTTTTATTGTCTTAACCACTAATGGACAATCACTAAAATGACTAAATCACTAACGACTAATGACTAAATCACTAACGACCAATCCACTAATGACTAACTGTCTTAGAGCTGAGGACCTGCTGCTACAAGAGCCTTGCCTGCAGGATTGAACTCAAACTTCTTGAAGTTCTTGATAAACATTTCAGCGAGCTTGTTAGCCTTCTCGTTCCATTCAGCAGCGTCAGCGTAAGTGTCGCGCGGATCGAGGATCTTGGGATCTACACCGGGAAGTTCGGTAGGAACAGTGAAGTCGAAGATAGGAATCTGCTTGGTGGGAGCAGTAAGGATAGAGCCGTCGAGGATAGCGTCGATGATGCCACGGGTGTCGCGGATAGAGATACGCTTGCCTGTGCCGTTCCAGCCTGTGTTCACGAGATAAGCCTTGGCGTCGTTAGCCTGCATCTTCTTAACGAGTTCCTCAGCATACTTGGTCGGGTGGAGCTCAAGGAAAGCCTGGCCGAAGCAAGCAGAGAAAGTAGGAGTGGGCTCAGTGATGCCGCGCTCTGTACCGGCGAGCTTGCTTGTGAAACCTGAAAGGAAGTAATACTGAGTCTGCTCAGGAGTGAGGATAGACACCGGAGGCAACACGCCGAATGCGTCGGCAGAAAGGAAGATCACATTCTTGGCAGCCGGACCTGCGGAAACAGGCTTAACGATGCTTTCGATGTGGTCGATAGGATAAGACACACGGGTGTTCTCAGTCACGCTCTTGTCAGCGAAATCGATCTTGCCGTTTTCGTCAACAGTCACGTTCTCGAGAAGAGCGTCGCGACGGATAGCCTTGTAGATATCGGGCTCGCTTTCCTTGTCAAGGTTGATAACCTTGGCGTAGCAGCCGCCTTCGAAGTTGAAGACACCGTTGTCGTCCCAGCCGTGCTCGTCGTCACCGATGAGAAGACGCTTCGGGTCGGTAGAAAGAGTGGTCTTGCCTGTGCCTGAAAGACCGAAGAAGATTGCAGTGTTCTTGCCCTCTTTGTCGGTGTTGGCAGAGCAGTGCATGGAAGCGATGCCGTTCTGGGGAAGGAAGTAGTTCATCATAGAGAACATACCCTTCTTCATTTCGCCGCCATACCAAGTGTTGATGATCACCTGCTCCTTGCTTGTAGTGTTGAACACGACAGCAGTTTCAGAGTTGAGGCCGAGCTCCTTGAAGTTCTCCACTTTAGCCTTGGAAGCGTTGTATACAACGAAATCAGGAGTGAAGTCCTTGAGTTCCTCCTCAGAAGGAGCGATAAACATGTTGGTTACGAAATGAGCCTGCCAAGCCACTTCCATGATGAAGCGCACAGCCATGCGGGTGTCTTTGTTGGCGCCGCAGAAACGGTCAACCACATAAAGCTTCTTGCCGCTGAGCTCTTTTACAGCTATCTCTTTGATAGTTTTCCAAGCCTCTTCAGTCACAGGCTTGTTGTCGTTTTTATATTCTTCGGTAGTCCACCAAACTTTGTCCTTGGAGTTGTCGTCGAGCACGATGAATTTATCCTTGGGAGAACGGCCGGTGTAGACGCCTGTCATCACGTTGACAGCGCCGAGTTCTGTTACTGTGCCTTTCTCGAAGCCTTCGAGAGAAGGATCTGTTTCAGCCTTGAAAAGCTCTTCGTAAGAGGGGTTGTAGATTACCTCTTTGACATCCTGGATGCCATACTGAGCCAAATCGATCTGTGCCATAATTGAATTTATATAATTAAGAGTTTGAAAATTGTCGTAATCTTTGGGCGCGTTTGGGCGCGTTGAAGTGACTGTTTTTTCGGTAGGTTTTGCCTTTTGCATTTACCTGTAGAACACGCAAAGCCTACAATTCGACGCAAAATTAACTAATTTATTTGATATTTATCGCCTGATTGCAGAAAAATTTCAGTATTTAGTTGTTAATTTGTGTGAATCAGGCAGGAAAGTAATTTTGAATATTGAATTTTGAATGTTGAATTGCCCTAAAACCGACCTAATTTTGAATTGTTCATCATTACAGAATACAGATCGGCAGTTCCCGCCCTTCTCCCTCGACTCTTCACCCTTCATACTTCATACTTAACACTTGCGGCTCCGCCGCCTCCCGAATTCAACGGGCGGGTAGGTCGGCGCCCTTGCGGGCGCTTTCCCCCCTAAGAACCGTGCATGATAGTTTCCCATCACACGGCTCA
>CAMTMX010000154.1 GCA_947073495.1 uncultured Porphyromonadaceae bacterium | reverse complement strand
CATCACAAGACAAAAATCGCTCAGAGACCTGCGGCCCCAGAGTTAACAAATATTGGGGAATGGGGTCTAAATAAAAAACGAGGCACTTTTCAAAACAAAAATATCCACCGGGCAACTTTCGCAGCAAGCCGCCCGGTGGATATTTTTCAAATTTAAGAAACTGTTTATTCAACTTTCTTTTGCGAAAGTTGAATTATTTGGATGTAAACGTATTGAAAGAATGAGGGGCAAGATTCATGTTAAGATATTTCTTGCCGATCTTTACGGTTTTCTTGACAGGTTTATCCGTGAAGTTACCCACCATTGTAAGATGTTTGCCTTCTGGAGTACGGAACACAATCACAGGGTTTGCCTTATCGGCTACATAACCCACCATCTTACTGCCGGGAGCCACAAGGTTTGAGAAATGCTTCACGGCATAATATTCCGGAGTATATCTGAAAGTTTTGTTCGCTGAATCCACATGAATCAAGGCATTCTGTCTCCAGCCCCAGGGAGATTCACCATGATCAGGGAGAATGAAATTCCATATGAAATACTCATTGCAACCTTTGCCTATATAATCACATAACAAAAAGAAAGTATGTTCTCCCGCTTTCCAGTCAAATGTGCCGCTTCCACATTCGCTTTCAGTCTGGATAAAATTCAACTGCGGATACTTCTCTTTAAGTTTGTCAAACACTTCACGCGCTTCCCATTGAACACCCACTCCATCAATACAGTCAACCAACTTTTCATCTGACAGAATTTTCTCTATGTAATCCTGACGGTTTGTATTGAATGTGCCGAGATAAAGCTTTACTTCCGGATGTTTTTTCTTCAATGCCGGGGCAAGATAATCCCGGTTGAATCTCTGCGTCCCTTCGGCTGTCCATGCACATCCGGGATAAGGTGTATAGCTATATGCCTCGTTCTGATACATTACCATGTCGATCGGTATGTTCTGCTCTGCATAAAGATCGATAAACTTACAGAACATGTCGGCATACGCCTTTAGATAGCGTGGATCCTGTATGAAATAGTCATTGACCGCAAGTCGACGGGGAAACACGCCATTGCGGTCTCCCATAAGTTTCATTTCATCTTCGTCGATCACGGCGTCTGAAGATTCAAATAAATAATAGTTGCATTCTTCCGGCAGATTATTGAATTTACTGCTGACAACCGGATAGTCATTATTGATTTTCATCCAAGCCGGAGGACACCACGGCGACATCCAGAACGTCATGTCGGGATTTTGCTTCAATGCTCCGTGGATCATAGGGATGACATTATCCTTGTCATGATCAATATTGAAATATTTCAAACTGAAATCACCGGGCACTTCCGAACAGCTGTACCAGGCACGAGAATAGTCATTCGCATTCATGGTAAGTCGTCCACGGGTGAATCTCAAGTCTCCATCCGGAGCAAACATATTTTGGTATATTTCCTGCTGCTCAGCCTCAGTGAGAAGTTTGAGCGCATCTGCATCCAATTCATTGAAACAAGTGCCCCATGATTTGAACGTATTTCCTTCCTCATTGCCTGTTATTTCCAAAACAGGTTTTGATGAAGCTTTTGAAGCCAACGAAGCCTTCTTTTGTTGCCAAGGCTTGCCATCGGTCGTGACATACCAATCCTGTGCATTGACTCCCAATGCAGACAGCAAAAGCATGCTTAATATTGCTTTTTTCATAGTCAGGGTAGATTTGTTAATTTTTTAAGCTACTTATTTGATTAAATTTATCTGTATGTAATACGAACCAACTTAATCAAATACTCATATTGGATAAAGTTATTTTGAAGATATTTTTATAGCCTTTGAAGTGAGACTGGGAGAGGAAACTTTTACATTTATTGAGCCTTTTTTCCCGTTGCTGCGAACAACAGCTAACGCTCTACCCTTCCACACCTTATGTCTGGCATCAAAATAAGGATCCTCATCTTTGATGTCGGCGTTTCCGAGACCTATCAAAGTTCCGGCTCCTGTGACATGTACATCAAGTTGATTGTCAGCTACAGGAACCACTCTTCCATCCTTATCGACCATCTCTATGGTTATGAAGGAGAGCGATTCTCTGTCAGCACTTATTTTATCAGTGTCGACAGACAGACGGATAGATTTTGGCTTACCGGCAGTTGAAAGTGTTTTTGTCTCGGCTACGTTCCCATTCTCGTCAATGCCTTCAGCTTTAAGCGTTCCCTCCTTAAAAGGTAGTGTAAAGACAGCTGTCATCTTTTCCACAGGCTGTTCTCCAACCACTTCATTATTAAGATAAAGCCTCACCTTAGGATAATGGGAATATACGTTCACCTCTATAGGTTTTCCTTCATGACCCTCCCAATTCCAGGATTCATAAGTAGGCCAGGTACCCCACATGGTAGTCTTGACTTTTCCTATATATCCATCCGGTTCCTTCACGGCAATATAAAGATGTTCACCGTCATTGTTCCACAGCATCGACCGATAATGACTTATCGGCTTTCTAAATCCCGTAAGGTCAATATCTCCGCAGTGTGAAGCATGCCACGGATAAAGAGGACGATGGAAATGCTCCCCTTCCACATCACCCTCGTAATAATGACGACCGATGCCGGATTCTCCTATATAATCCATAGCAGTCCATACAAAATCTCCTATTATATAAGGGTTGTCGGCACTTTTACGGTAATTGCTCCAGGCGTCAGCGGGATAAGACTCTGTTTGCATCATAACCCTTGAGGGCACTCTCTCATGATCGCTTTCAGATTTATGGATCATATAGTTATAACCTACTATATCATGTTCTGCCGCAAGAGGATCATAAATTTCCCAATCGCTGTCCCAGGAAGCAAGAGCGGATGTGACCGGACGTGTCGGATCAAGTTCACGACATCTTGAGGCAAGTTTGTGTGCCGTTGTGACCACTTCAAGTTTCTTTCGTTCAATCACCTCGTTTCCGATACTCCAACAGAAAATTGACGGATGATTGCGGTCGCGGAGAAGCATTGCATCAATATCCTCTTTCCAATGATTGTCAAACAATTCATGGTAATCATGCTCATTCTTGGCATCTCTCCATCCGTCAAACGGTTCGTTTATGACCAACAATCCATATTCATCGCAGGCATCAAGGAAAGCTTCGGACGGGATGTTATGTGATGTCCTGACTGCGTTGAAACCGGCTTCTTTCATAAGTCTTACTCTCCGGCGTTCTGCATCTTTATATGCTGCCGCACCGAGAATACCATTATCATGGTGTATGCAACCGCCATTCAGCAAAAGATTCTTACCGTTAAGTTTGAAACCATTCTCTGCATCCCACTCTATTGTCCTGAATCCCACCTTTTGGATATGACTGTCAATTTCCTTACCATTTTCAGACAATATGATGTCGGCATCGTAAAGATCAGGGGAATCGGGAGACCATGGCTTGGCATCGGGAACGTTAATTGTTTCCTTAATTTTGTAACCCTTGGTATTTGCCGGGATTTCAACTTCTGTATTCCTTTTGTTTCCTGCAATTTCAATAGAAACATTTACCTTCTTGGCAGTTGATGTTTCATTATCAAGAGAGATCTCAACTTCTGCCGTATTCAGATCGGGAGTTGTTATATATGTTCCCCAATTGGATATATGGACCGGACCGGTCTCAATCAGTTTTACATCACGATACAATCCTGATCCGGAATACCAGCGGCAGTTCTTTTGTGCTGAATTATCAACCTTTATTGTGACAATGTTTTTCCCATTTTTCAGATATGGAGTGATGTCGACAAAATATGATGAGTATCCATAAGGATGTCCGCCGGCTCTTTTTCCGTTGACATATACATCGGAGTCCATATAGGCGCCTCCAATATATAATTGGTATTTGTTTTCTGGATTGATATTGTCAAGATTGAATGTTTTTCGATACCATCCCGTGCCTGTCGGGAGGTACCCTCCATCGTTACCTGAAGAAATATTCTTATCAAAAGGATGCTCGATGCTCCAATCATGAGGAAGCGTAAGGCTTCGCCAGCCGCTGTCGTCAAACTGAGGCACAATGCATGTTGAGTCCGATTGCAACGAAAATTTCCAGTCGGAATTAAAGTTATAAGATTTCCCGACAGCAAAAGCCGGAACAGAAGTGCCGAACAAAGCCGCCGCTATCAATATTTTCTGAAAATTGTTCATGTGAATATAAGGTCAGTTTTATTAAGTAAGTACCTACGATAAATAAATGTGCATATGATTGGCTTATAGTGTGAGCAAGATGTGAAGTCGTGAAGATGGGGTTCCATAACGACTGATGAACGGCTTTACAGATTGCCGCAATATATGCCTGGCATTTGTTCATTTATTTTCATAGGTATTTATACGTTTTAAGATTATAATATACTCATGATATAAAGGGATATCCCCTTATAAGTATGATGTGCAAAGTTAAGCATTAAGAATGGTAAAACAGCAGATAACAATAAAAATAAAATTGAGACACGGGCAAAACGTACTGACAAAATGAGGGCGCCCCATAATTATTTGGGGATATCCAGGTCTGAATCCGAGACATCGCCAAACCATTCTTTCAGTCTTGCTCGGGCTTTTTGCTTTGTATGTGGTGTCAGGCTTCTCCATGTTTTCTTTACCACATAAACGATTGCTGTATTATCATATGCAAATCCACCGGGCAAAGCATCCGGAATCAGATCAAAAGGAAGTATAATATAACCTTGTAGATTGAATAAAAGTTGCAGATTCACAATAAAACCCGGTATTGCTGACTCTCACATAAAATACTTTCATCATTTTTCTTCATTTTTCTTCATTATTCATCATTTACCAACTGAGATTTGTTTATATTAGAATTAATGAGTATATTTGTGATAAAATATTAGCATTATTATGAATGAATATAAAAATAGTGATAATATATTATCCATATTAGAAGGATATTCATTTGATAGTTCAGATGATATTGCACGTCAGGTGGCAGATAATTTTCGCAAGCGTCGAGTCGAAAAAAATATCACCCGTCAACGCATTGCCGAGCTATCGGGAGTTCCATTGGCAACAGTAGCCCGTTTTGAACAGAAAGGGCTTATCGCTTTTGAATCATTGATCAAACTTGCGGAGGCCTTGGGATATACATTTGATATAAAGAATATGTTTGGCGCACCAAAGTAT
>CAMTMX010000153.1 GCA_947073495.1 uncultured Porphyromonadaceae bacterium | reverse complement strand
ATATCTATCACAATTGGAGATTAACCTTTTAACCTAATAACCCTATAACCCTCAACTTACGCTTGCGAAAGTTGAATCACTTATCGTCAAACTCGATATCTCCGTCTACTATCACATGCCAGGGAAGCCCGCTGACCGCAAGTTTCTCAAGGAATGGATCGGGATCAAATTCCTCAACGTTGTGCACACCCGGATTTACCCACTTGCCGGTGAGGAACATATAGGCGCCCACCATTGCCGGTACGCCTGTGGTATAGCTGACAGCCTGTGCCCCTGTCTCCTTGTATGCCGCTTCATGCGAGCAGTTGTTATAGATGTAGTAGGTTGATTCCTTACCCTGCTTGTCGAGACCGGAGATGCGGCATCCGATAGATGTCTCGCCGGTATAGTTTTCTCCGAGCGAACCCGGATCGGGAAGCACAGCCTTTAGGAACTGGATCGGCACGATCTCTTTACCCTCATACATGACAGGGTCGATACGCGCCATGCCGATATCCTGGATCACACGGAGATGGGTGAGATATTCCTGCCCGAATGTCATCCAGAAACGGGCGCGGCGGATGGTGGGATAATTGATCACGAGGCTTTCAAGCTCCTCATGATAGAGAAGGTAAGACTCACGTTCGCCGATATTGGGGTAGTTGAGCGGACGGTGAATCTCAAGGTTTTCTGTCTCAACCCATTTCCCGTCCTGCCAATATTTACCTTTCTGGGTGATCTCGCGGATGTTGATCTCGGGATTGAAGTTGGTGGCGAATGCCTTGCCATGGTTGCCGGCATTGCAGTCTACGATGTCGAGATACTGCATCTCGGAGAAATGATGCTTGGCGGCGTATGCCACGAATACGGCAGACACACCCGGGTCGAATCCGCATCCGAGGATGGCTGTGAGCCCTGCCTTTTCGAATCTCTCGCGGTAAGCCCATTGCCAGCTATATTCGAAATGTGCCTCGTCTTCCGGCTCATAGTTGGCGGTGTCGAGATAGTTGACGCCACACTGCAGACACGCCTCCATGATCGTGAGATCCTGATAGGGGAGGGCGACATTGATACAGATGTCGGGTTTATGACGGTTGAAAAGCTCGCAGAGCTGCTCAACAGAGTTGGCGTCTACCTGATCTGTCTTGATGTTGGGGGCGCCGATACGCTGCGCCAGACGGTCGCACTTCTCTTTTGTGCGTGAGGCGATGACGATTTCTGAGAAAACGTCAGGGTTCTGGGCGCATTTCGCCGCCACAACTGTTCCGACGCCACCGGCGCCGATGATCACAACTTTTCCCATTCTTGTTTATTTAGTTTTATGTTTTATGTTTTCCGTTGTCAGTTTTCCGTTGTCTGTTGTCAGTTTTCCGCAGATTCATCAGACAATAGGAAACGGACAACAGACAACTCATAACTATCTTGCAAAAATAATAAAATAATCTCAATTTATGTCGCCGTATAACGGCGGATTGAGGATTTCTTGAAGAAATTTTACTAAATTTGCATTATAAATCACCATATATTATGGAATATATATTTTCATTAGACAATTTGCCTGAAGCGGCACGTGCGTTTATCGAGGCAATGGGTGAAAACCGCATCTTTGCTTTCGAAGGGGAGATGGGTGCCGGAAAAACCACTTTCATAACGGAGGTGTGCAGGCAATTGGGGGCTTCCGACGATTCGGGCAGCCCTACGTTCAGCATTGTCAACGAATATTGTGCGTCTGATGGTTCTCCGATATATCATTTTGACTTTTATCGCCTTGACTCTCCTGCAGAAGCGCTTGATATGGGGGCGGAAGACTACTTCTATTCAGGGCATCTCTGCCTGATGGAATGGCCTGACCGGTTGGGCCCGCTTCTTCCGGATGAGACTGTAGAGGTGAGAATAACGGAAATGCCCGACGGCAAGAGAATGATTGAGTTTTAAGTTGTGAGTCATTAGTTTATTAGTCATTAGTCATTAGTTATGAATAGTAAATTTTAAACAATTTCTTAAACTATAAATCCTAAACCAAAGACCCTCGACCAAAGACCCTCGACCAAAGACCAACGACAACGACCGCAATGAAAACAATCGAGCTTCAGCAAACAGATTCCACCAACTCCTGGCTGTCCCGAAATGCGGGCAGCCTGGAGGGGGAATGTCTTGTGTATGCCCTCTCTCAGACCGCAGGACGCGGACAGCGTGGAAATTCCTGGGAGTCGGAGCCGGGTAAGAACTTGACGGCTTCAGTGCTGCTACATCCTTCCGGGGTGTTGCCGCAATGTCAGTTTGTCATCTCTGAAGCCGTGGCTCTCGCTGTCACGGATTTTCTTGCAGATCTCGGGATTGCCGCAATGGTGAAATGGCCGAACGATATCTATGTGGGCGACAAAAAAATTTGCGGCATACTTATAGAGCATGCCGTCATGCCCGGCGTGATTATGCGCACCATAGCCGGAATCGGAATCAATATCAACCAGAAGCAATTCGTGAGTGATGCTCCCAACCCGGTGTCGGTGTGGCAGCTGACCGGCAGTGAGCACGAAATATCGCTGCTTGCGGAGAATCTTGCGGCCCATGTGGAAGACCGTATGAAAGGGGTGGGAGACAGTGGCATGTTGCATACCGAATTCATGGGCAGGCTTTGGCGGGGCGACGGTGATTATTATGATTTCTACGACCGTAAATGTGATGAGCGTGTCTCTGCGCGGATAAAAAACGTGGCTCCGGACGGAATGCTGACTATTGAAACGGCTTCCGGGGAGTTGCGGACTTTTGCTTTTAAAGAAATAGAGTTTCTATTATGAATCAAAAATCGGAAAATGATATTATGCCCGCACAAGCCTCGGGCGCTAAGAAATGGCTTGGAATGGGAGTGCGCTACGGACTTCCGGTGGTGCTGACCGTGCTTCTTGTGGTCTATATGTTCAAGAAGGTCAACTTCTCGGAGATGTGGGACCTTATCAAGCATGGCGTAGACTATTGGTGGATACTTCTTGCGATGGGGATCAGCGTCTTTTCCCATATCTTCCGTGCCGCGCGCTGGAGGCTGCAGCTGACCGCCTTGGGCATTAAGCCGCCGTTTATGGCTTTGTGTTGCAGTATATTCGGATGCTATGCCTTAAACCTTGTCTTCCTTCGTCTCGGAGAGGTGTGGCGCTGCACATATGTCGCCTCTTCGGAGAAAGCGTCGTTTACTTCCGTGCTCGGCTCCATGATCGGTGACCGTCTTGCCGACACGTTGATGGTCTTGCTTCTGCTGGTGTTGTGTCTTGTGGTGGCGGCTCCCGCGCTTGAGGCGTTTTTGACCAAATATCCGGTGGGACGCGATCTTGTCGCGCTTGTGTCGGAATGGTGGTTCTGGACTGTGATTGTCGGCGGTGTGTTGCTATGCTGGATCTTGTTGAGGGCTTTCCGCCACACTAAGATTGTGATGAAGCTTAAAGAGATGGCGCTCAACATGTGGGAAGGTTTCTCAGTGGTGGCACGCATGAAGGGACGTTGGAAATTCCTTGGTCTCACACTTTGCATCTGGGGATGCTATTATTTTCAGCTTTATGTAGCATTCTATGCTTTCGACTTCACCCGTGCGCTCTGCACCGGCGAAGGTATGGCATGGGGGCTTACCCCTTGTCTTGTGGCGTTTGTGCTCAGTTCGATCAGTATGGCGATACCTTCCAACGGAGGTCTCGGGCCATGGAACCTCGCTATCATGTTCGGACTTGCCATATATGGGGTTAGCGACGCTCAAGGCACGGCTTTTTCCATGCTTCAATGGAGCGGGCAGACCGTCATGCTCATTATTCTCGGTATCTATACGATGGCTTATATCTCATTGCGCAAGAAAGGGGGAGTCAGTCAGAAGGAGTTGGCGGAAGCCACCGTGACTGACGCCGAGCAACTTTAAGAGTTGTGAGTTGTGAGATTTGAGTTGTGAGATGGCTCAATAGTGGGGTTTCCTATAAATTTGTTATGCAAACAAGTGATTATAAAAAACTTATGGTTTGGAATAAGGCAATGAATCTCGTTGTCAGTGTATATTCCCTGATTAGCAAATTGCCTGATTATGAAAAATTTGGCCTTTCAGACCAGATAAGGAGGTGTGTTGTTTCCATCCCATCCAATATAGCGGAGGGACATGGAAGAAAAAATATTAAGGAGTTCATTCATTTCTTATGCATATCTTATGGATCTGCAAATGAATTGGAAACACAATTAATAATATGTGAAAAATTAGGTTATATTGATAATAAAAGCATAACTGATGTGTTATTTGATTTGGATGAAGTTCAAAAAATGATACATTCATTGGTAAGATATCTTGAATCTAAATAATAAATGTGTTTGTCTCAAAACTCACAACTAAAAACTCACAACTAAAAACTCACAACTAAAAACTCGAAACTCAAAACGGATATGAAATTCAACGACGATACAAACGATTATTTTGACACCGAGGACTTGCCGGAGGAGCCGGTGAAGGAACCTAAAAAGCCCGCACTCTCTCCCGACGATCCCGACTATTGGGAAGAGGAGGAATCGGAGTGGGACCATCTAAAACCACGCAACCGTGTGAGACCTTGGCTGTGGTTGGGAGGTATACTGGTGTTTATAGCGCTTGCAATAGGTTGTTGGCTACGCTATTTCAAACCATACGTGCAGGATGCATACCAGTTTGGATATGTTGAGCATATCGAACGCCGTGGCACAATTTTCGATACTTACGAAGGGGTGTTGATACCATATAAGGAACTGATGGACACTACCCGCATCTATAGTCGAGACTTCATTTTCACCGCTTCCGATTCGAAGGTGGCGGCGAGATTGCTAAAGGCTCAGCTCAACGCCATGCCCGTGCGCGTGGAATATAAGAAATATCATGCCACGCTGCCGTGGAGAGGGGCGAGCAAAGTGGTTGTCACTGCAGTAGACAGTGTCGATCCGAAAAAGATTCTTCCTCCGGAATTCGCGTCCCACAAGTGATGGCGGCACAGAATGTTCGCTCGCTAATTTATCATTCAGAAGGTGATTCGGAACAAATTTTCGCATTTTTAATATAAAAAATTGACGAAAAGTATATGCCGAATAAAAAATAATAGTTAACTTTGCATTCCAAAAGGGGGGAAACCCCACAAAGAAGTGTGCGAAAGCGCACAAAGGCAGGTCTGGTAGCTCAGCTGGATAGAGCAACAGCCTTCTAAGCTGTGGGTCTTGGGTTCGAATCCCAACCGG
>CAMTMX010000152.1 GCA_947073495.1 uncultured Porphyromonadaceae bacterium | reverse complement strand
CGGGCGATTAGCTCAGCTGGTTTAGAGCGTCTGCCTTACAAGCAGAGGGTCTGCGGTTCGAATCCGTAATCGCCCACTTCCCCGAACTTTTAAGAATATTTCGTATACAATCGGTCCATTCGTGAGAATGTGCCGATTTGCTTTTTTAGGAAGTTCCTGTTTCGGGGTCAGCGGAAGGTCAATATAAAAAAGTTTAGAGTTTAGGGTACAGATAATTCTTAAACCCTAAACTCTAAACTTTAAACTCTAAGCCTAATCTCTTATGCAAACAGCATTGTAACGAGGACGTAGGTGAAGTGTGCAACAATTGCCGCTACAAGACCGCCGACCGTGTGGGCCGCAATCGCTTTCGGAGTGAGTTCACGATATCCCATTGAGTCGAGCATTGCTGTGTGTGTGCTGAGATAACCACTCCAGCACATGCCGATTGCTGTGAATACGGCAATCGCGTTTCCATCGATCCAGCCTTGAGACAAGAAATTGGGGACAAGGCTGAGCGCAGCACCTACGGCACCGAGAGCAGTGATAGGGAATGCCACAAGATGAGGATCGGTGAAACCGAACAGCCATTCAAATATTATATTGACCTTACCCGCAAGCCAGGGAAGAAGCTCGATTCCTTCGTAAGCCGCTCCTGTATACCCCTCCGCTGATGCACCGAAAGTAAGGATCATTACAAGGGTTGAGATGATAAGAACGCCGGGAATGATTGCGATGCCTACCTCCACACCCATCTTGCCACCGTCGAGCAAAGAATTGAGCGTACGGATGAAAGTGGATTTAGACTCTACTTTATTTTCAGCATCCTCAATTTCTCCCGCCACATGATTCACTGCATCCTCAACAGCAAAAGAAGGGTAAGCCTTGATGATGAAACGCTGCATCAGTCGGGTTGAAACGATACACCCGCAGAAAGCACCGAAGAGACCGACAACCGGCTCAACGAAATAACCTTGACCCACCATAAACACCATCACAAGAAGACCCATGCCGAACGCTGTGCCGAAGTTGGTGAGTGAGATAAACTGATATTTCTTGAAATAGCTGCTGAAGCGTTTGTCTTGAGAAAGGGAGATTATCGCAGGGTTGTCGCTAAGAAATGTCATGGTGGCACCAAGAGCGGCAACACCGGGAAGATTGAAGAGTGGCTTCATTAGAGGACGGAGAATGTTCTCAAGAAGCTTGACTACACCAAATTCAACGAAAAGACGTCCGATGGCACCCGTCACAACACAGATACCCATCAGGTAGAACACTGTGTTGAGAAGAAGGTCGTGGGCCGTATGCATGATCGTGTTGAGCATGTTGGGCAACCCCATGATAGAGCCGATATACCAGAATAGCGCTATCACCATCACCAGACAAGGCACTCCTGTCGGGATAAATCTGTAGAATGAAGATTTTTTAGTGGCTTCTGCCGGTGCAGAGGCTGTTTTTTCCATTTCCATAAAGAGAATGTTTATTTACGTTTAAGAGAAAGAAGATTCATATACCATGTGACGCCCACATTCGCGAAGAAGGTCTTGCTTTGCATGAGGTCGGCGGAATTTGCATTGTGTCCCCAGGAATAAAAACCTGTAGCGTGGAAACGAACAATATGGCGTGCATTTACAAACGGCATGAATTCCACACCGGCACCAACCATCTTGAGCTCTGTGCCGTTGAGAACGGTGACGTCGGCGTCTGTGCCGCTCTTATTGACATCATATGTGGCTTTTGCAAAAACATTCCATTTATCGGCGGGACGAAACTTCAATTCTCCCATGATCGACATATCCTTGAAGAAGAATGTCTGATGAGAGGAAGCTCGGTTCATAAGGTCGAGTTCCAGAGTGAACTTATCAAAAGTAAACTTATTACCGAGCGCGAGATAGTTGATGTAACGACCCGGCGCATATTCTATAAGGTTTGCCGAATAAATAGCGTCGAAACATCCATGACTTCCGTTCCACATGACATTATAAGAATACATGTTGCGGTTCTCACTCGTATGGAAGGAACTTTGACAGAACTGGAAAGTGAGCTTGTCTGAAGGAGTAACATTGTAACCGACAGATCCACCGATTTGATAGCATGGAATATTGTTCCAGAATACACCGCATCCATATAGATCGATCGGGGCACGGTCATATTCCCATCCGCCTATCGCCACAACCTGTTTACCTCCGGCAAACGACCAGTTGTCGATATTATAATTTAGGTAAATCCAGTCGGTTGCATCAAAGTAAGAAGCATCCTTATGCGGCTTGTTGAATCTTTGCCTCCAAGAATAGCTGAGGTTGGAAGTGATATTGCCGTCAAGACGCAGGTTAAGATATTTACCTTCAAAACCGGTATTGCCTTTCACGGTGTTGCCGTCCTGCCAATTACCTTGCCAGTCAAGGCGGGTTTCAATGCGCAGGTTAAGAATGTTTTCGTCTGTCTCATAAGTATCGGCAAACATCGTTCCGCCGATTGCGCTTAGAGCCAGTGCAAAAATGAATCGCTTCATAATGAATAAGAATAATGGTAATCTTCAATGTAATCCTAATCCGGATCACATATTTCAAGATTAGAGTTAAGGTTAGACATTTAGGAGACTTATGTGTGACAATTATCACAATGTAATATGATGAATGTTACACACCACCTCTAATTTAACGCAAAAGTACAAAAATTAATTTAATTTCATATAAGTTGTTTAAACTTTTTTCTTTTTCAAGATTTAGTCAGGGTTTCGAGACGATTTTGAAACATGAAGACCTTACAATCCGGCGGATTGTAAGGTCTTCATGTAGCCTGACAGCCTTCGGTTTAGCTTTCGCAAACCTGATTATTCAGATATTCGTCTATTGCTTTTGCGGCTTTTCTTCCCGCTCCCATTGCGAGAATCACTGTTGCCGCCCCGGTGACGGCATCACCTCCGGCAAACACACCTTTACGGCTCGTGCGACCATCCTCATCAGCCACTATGCATCCTCTGCGATTTGTCTCAAGCCCCTTCGTGGTAGATTTGATCAATGGGTTAGGGCTGGTGCCGAGCGCCATAATGACCACGTCGCAATCTATTTCAAAATTGCTTCCCTCTTTCTTAACCGGACTGCGGCGTCCGCTCTCATCCGGCTCGCCAAGTTCCATCTCCACACATTCAATACCTCTCACCCATCCCTTCTCGTCGCCGAGAATACGGACAGGGTTGGTGAGCATCTTGAATTCTATCCCCTCCTGCTTGGCATGATGCACTTCCTCGACACGTGCAGGAAGTTCCGCCTCGCTCCGGCGATAGACGATGACCGAATCAGCGCCAAGACGACACGCGGTGCGGACGGCGTCCATCGCAACATTTCCACCACCCACAACCACAACTTTCTTACCTGTGTAAATAGGAGTGTCGAATGAATCGTCGTAGGCATGCATAAGGTTAGCTCTTGTAAGGAATTCATTGGCGGAGAAGACTCCGTTTAGATTCTCCCCATCTATTCCCATAAATCTGGGGAGACCCGCGCCCGATCCGATGAAGACAGCGTCATAACCTTGATTGTCGAGAAGATCGTCGATTGTCATCGTTCTGCCCACTATTACGTCTGTCTCTATCTCAACGCCAAGGCGACGGACCGCGTCAACCTCTTTAGCCACAATCCGTTCTTTAGGAAGACGGAATTCCGGAATGCCGTAGACAAGTACGCCTCCAACTTCATGAAGAGCCTCAAAAATCTTGACCTCATAACCGAGACGCGCAAGATCGGACGCACAGGCAAGACCGGCAGGACCGGAACCGACAATAGCCACCTTTTTACCGTTGCTGATTATTTCCGGTTTGGGTAGATCTCCCGAGTTGGCGATTGCCCAATCTCCAACAAATCTTTCAAGTTTGCCGATAGCGACAGATTCCGATTTAATACCCAACACACATGATCCCTCACACTGGCTCTCCTGAGGACAGACCCTGCCACACACGCTCGGGAGTGAACTGTCGGCAGCTATTGTGGCAGCTGCGCTTTTAAGGTCGCCTTCGGCTATATGTCGAATAAACTCAGGTATATTAATGTGTACCGGACAGCTGCTGACACATCTTGGATTTTTACAGTTCAGACAGCGCGACGCCTCAAGGGTTGCCTCCTCGCTGTTATAGCCGTAGCATACTTCTTCAAAGTTGGTTGCCCTCACCTGAGGGTCTTGTTCCCTTACCGGAACACGTGGAATTCGATTAGCCATTACACTTGCAGTTATGGGTTTCAGGATGAGTTTTCTTATGGTCGCGATACATGTTCTGGCGTCGCATTGCCTCGTCGAAGTCTACCTTATGTCCGTCAAATTCCGGACCTTCAACACAAGTGAAACGGGTCTGACCGTCAACAGTGACTCGACATGCCCCGCACATGCCCGTGCCATCCACCATCAAGGCATTGAGCGACACTACAGTGGGAATTCCATATTCTTTTGTGGTGAGGGCGGCAAACTTCATCATGATCATAGGTCCGATAATGACACAATGATCATACTCCTTTCCACGGTTGTCGATAAGATCCTTCATCAACCCTGTCACCATTCCATGAAATCCTTCCGAACCGTCGTCTGTGCAAAGATAGACGTTGCCTACCGTTTTCATTTCATCGACATATGTGAAAAGATCTTTTGTCTTGGCTCCGATCACTACGTCTGCATCAACTCCGTGTTCTTTTAACCATTTCACCTGTGGATATACGGGAGCTGTTCCCACACCGCCTGCTACAAACAGAATTCTCTTTTTCTTCAGTTCCTCTTCCGGAAGGTCAAGAAGATCTGACGGACATCCCAATGGTCCGGCAAAATCAGCGAAGGTATCCCCTTCTGCCATGTCTATTATTTTTCTTGAGGAATGACCTACTGCCTGCGTTACTATGGTCACAGTTCCTTTGTCGGTGTCATAATCACATATTGTGAGAGGTATGCGCTCACCCGTCCGATCTGTGCGGACAATCACAAATTGCCCGGGAAGTGCGGATGAAGCCACGCGCGGAGCATAGACTTTCATCTCCACGATGTTCGGTGCAAGTTCTCGTTTGCTGACAATTTCAAACATAAATCGTGTTTCTTATGATAGGTTAGATGAAGGTATAACCGCAAATATCGCAGTTATGTCTCACAAAAGTAGCAGATATTTCCATAATTCACAAATTTTAAAACGAAGTTGTTTAAACTTTTTTCTTTTTCAAGATTTAGACCCCATTCCCCAATATTTGTTAACGCTGGGGCCGCAGGTCTCTGAGCGATTTTTGTCTTGTGATGAAGGAG
>CAMTMX010000151.1 GCA_947073495.1 uncultured Porphyromonadaceae bacterium | reverse complement strand
CAAAGACAGTGTGGTTGTATGAGTTGCTTGACACCTGCAAGGCGTGTGGCGGAAGAAAAGGGATGTTCGGGCCTTGGGATAAAAATACGAGCCGACGCAGGAGGTCTGGAGATTTTTATTCCAAAGCCGTGAGAATATCCCTTCGCCGCACGTTCAGTCAAGTCAAGCAACCCATATAGACCCGCTTGTCAATGGTACGTCCTGACTCAAAATGGCTCCCCCGGTAGGAAAGCCCAATAAAACATAATCGTCCCTGCTGCCACGTTGGTGGCGGCAGCGGTGAAAAAATAAAGAACGGAAGCGCAATCCCGCTCAGGATAATGTCCGCGTACAGCCGGCGGTACGGCATCGCCGATCCGGGGATGTGCGCGGTCTTTATCCGCGTGGATTGAAATCGGCGGGATGCGGAATTTGCAAATGCCGAGGGCTGGATAAAGTACGCAACTTGCTTTATCATTCCCCGGCTTTGTGTGTCCGGCATCCCGTTTGGCAACGAAAAAATAAAATGGGTCGGGAAATAATTAGCTCCCGGCAGCGTGATAAATAGTCCCGCATTAGGATAGTGTCCGGATGATTTCTGCCCGGTCGTTTTGCAGGGCGGATGTCATGCGGTCTCTATCCGCTTGGACCTGACAGGCTGGACATGGGCTTGCAGCGTGGCCGAGACGGAGCGTGGCCTCCCGGACACATCCCCGGCACGGTCGGATGCAAGCCGATGTCCAGCCACGTTTGCCAATGCCGATAAAAATCACTATCTTTGCAGCGTCTAAACGTGTCTTTTTCGCACTGAAAAAGCAGATGCGATTTCAAGGTTGAGATTGGCAGTAACCCAAAATCAGACCTTGTGAGGGCAAAAAGAGGCAATTAAAAATCAAAAACAGATGTTAAAAATAACGAAACCAAATTCCTCCATTTGCGGCAACCTTCTCAGTCAGTACGAATTAAGTACAATCACGTTGCATAGATGCGCTAAAATTCAGCAAGTTATGTTATATATTGCAAATTTTTCGTAACTTTACACGCCTTTTTCAAAGAACGGCTCCAAATATTTGTTGTAAAAATATGGCTGCTCATGACTTTTTATTTGGGAATAGTTGGAGCCGGCTCAATGCCTACATTAAAAAGACATGGAAAGAAGACAAGCTTTGATGGTGATAAATCCCGTTTCGGGAACGCGTTCAAAACGTGGTCTGGAGGAGATGGCTGATGCGTGTCTGGATGCCGCCGGAATTTCACTTGAGACTGTTTATACTGAGGCATCGGGAGATGCTTCTCGTTTTGCCGTACAGGCTGCTGCCGAAGGATATGATATGGTGATTTCTGCCGGGGGCGACGGTACGGTCAATGAGATTGCCGGCGCGTTGTCACACACCGGTACGGCTCTCGGCATTATTCCGCTTGGGTCGGGTAATGGATTTGCAAGGAGTCTGGGCATACCGCAGGATGCGGAAGACGCCTTAAAGGTGATCGTGGAGGGACATTCTCAGTTGTGTGACCGCGGAATCATCAACAGTCTTCCGTTTTATTGCACTTTCGGGCTCGGGTTTGACGCGGTTGTCAGCGAGAAATTTGCATCAATGAAAAGGAGGGGAAGGATGACGTATGTCAGAAGTGTGTTGCAGGAATTTATTAATTACAGGAGCCAGCCATATGCTTTGTCGATCGGCGGTTCGGTGATTACGGAGACGGCTTTCCTGATAGCTGTCTGTAATGCCCCTCAGTATGGAAACAACGCTTATATCGCCCCACAGGCGAAACTGTCTGACGGACTGCTGGATATCACTGTCGTGCATTCGGGCTCTCCGATTTCGACAGCTTTGGTAGGAGTTGACCTGCTGACCGGTTATCTGGATCGTAACACTCAGATTGAGACGTTTAAAGTGAGTGCCGCCACTATCACCCGATTGAGTAGCGGACCCGTACACATAGACGGGGATCCGTTGACCCTTGGCACGAATCTGGAAATAACTTGCGACCCTGCGGCATTGAGAGTGTACGCTCCGGAGAAGGAAGCTGAATTCAAGCCGATTGTGTCACCGCTCAGGGCATTGATCGATGACATCCGATATGACGTAAAAGCCAAGTTCAGATAGAATTCAGCTTTCGCCCGCGAAAGCTGAGGGTTAAAGGGTTAACTTATTTTCGATGTTATTTTTCCCATGGAGCTTTCCCGTCAGTTGAAATATCGTCTCCCCAGTTGTTTGGGGTGGAAAGATTTAGGATGATGTTGCCGGTTGATTTCTGTTCATCTGATAAGAAATCACTCTGAACTGTAGTTATTGAATTTCTTTTTGCCGGAATCACCCCGGTAACAATGCTTTTTTCTCTCTTGGTGGCATCTTTAAAATTGATTGAGAAATCGACTTGTCCTAAATATGCTTTATCTCCTGTTTTATCAGCAAATGTATAGAAGAAAAATAATTCATATAATCCATTTCCAGAATCTGATGGATTTAAAAAATTTGATGAAGTATTTGCAGAGTATTGTGTGTCAATGTCATCTATGGCTGCGCCCGCTCCACCACTCTGAGAGGCGGATTCAATATTAATTGTCTTATGATAAGAAATTCTTGAGTATGAAATATTATCTATTTCTTTGTTGTCTGCTAATTGAGTTGTACTGACAAATCTAATTTTACTTACTAACCTAAAGAGTGTGACATTTTCTACAACTTCTTCTTCACCTTTTGCGACTTTGATTACCTTGCCGAAGCAATCTAAATTATCATTGTTTATTTCAAATTTATTGATGCTTACTTTCTGTGGTAGGGCATTGCTGTGGGTGTCATAATAAGAATCAGGATAACAATCCTTGTCGTCTTTGGAGCTTGATGAAGGTACGTAGTCTGCAAATAAAACTATTGTGTAATCTCCCTGTTCAACTACGAATGTAATTGTAGTATCATCATTATTTGAAACAATTGATTCTTTCCGTTCTTTTACTTCGATACTTTGTCCGGTAAGATCCCCCTCAATGAGTTTTGCGACATAGCGTAGCTGATGGTCGGCATCTGCGCGGGTTGTGGCGTTTTCTGGAGCTGAAAGGGATAGGGTGATTGTCTTACCTTTCTTTGCCGGTCCTTGCGGACTGTCGATTATCTCTGTTGAGGAACATCCCGCTAAAAGTGTGAGGACTGTCGCCGATAACAGTACTGTTGCGATTTTCTTGATAGTTTTAGTCATATCTTTTGATTTTTTATTTCTTGTTATGTTTCGGTGTTTAAAGGGATTTTGGATAGGAGGATCAATCAAGAGTGATTATGATTTCATCATCCCAAAGATTGTCTACCGTTATGCTGTTTGAATAGAAGTTGGTAAGGAAGTCCCCTTTGACTGTGGTGGTCTTCCCACGTTCTATCGGAATCGTAATGCCCTGTATTCTCGATACAATCATTCTTGCAGAATTGTAAAGCGTGAGTGTCAAGGTTATTTCTTTCTTCTCTTTTGATGCAAATATCCAATCTGAACATATTGTCATTTCCTGGGAGAAGAGAGCCGGCAGTTGGGATGACACTTCTATCGAATTGGCGTAGCCGGATGGTTCCCCTTCGGCGGCATCGAAAATGGATGGGATGGAACTGTCGAAAGATAGGGTGACGGAATATGTCTCCCCTTTCTGTATCGCTTCGTCTGCGAAGTTCAGGAACTCGTTCACGTCTGTGGTATTGAATTGGAAGCGAGCAACAGGAGGTGTCAATTCAAGGGGAATTATCAGTCGGGTCGAGAGTTTGTTGCCGTAAGGAGTAAGATCGATAGAAGATGTTGCAAATCCGCACCCTTCGAGCAGCGATGGTTTTTCATGAGGGAAAAATGGTGTAATGGAAGAAAGGGTAGTGGCATCGAATGCCAAGGGTTCTGATGTCTCGGGGTCAATTATATCGCACCATGCCGAGATTGAGTAGACAATTGGTTTAAGTGTAACGGGGATGGGTATTCTTACAAAACCGTCATTGAAATCATCTGAATCTATAATCTGTTCATGACGGAAGGGTGTCGCCCCTTGAGTAGCGATCTCGATGATAAAGCGGTGTGCCACATCTGAGGATCTTGTCTGCGGATGGTAAGAAAGAAGCTGACTCCATTTAAGGTTGAGAGTAAGGTCTACCGCTATCTCCACCTTTGTCGGATCTTCGGCATTATTATCCGGATATGTGTGTATGCAGCTCTGCCATGTAAATGCTAAAATAAGGGACAATATGGTTAGAGCTTGTTTCATGATTTATTGAGGTACTGATGATTGTGCTGTTTTGGAAGTGTTTTGGTGTATAAAAGAGGTTATATCAACGAGGGAAACGGTAGGATATGGATATCGCGGCTCTGTCGATTCCGAACCAGGAGGTTTGCCGGGTATCTATTTTTGCTCCGTTGTCAACGTTGTGGTATCTGTCGTAGCGCATAGACAGGTAGCCGGCGCCGATAGAAAGTTCTATTCCCCAGTTTGTAGTTAAAGGGAAATAGTACCCGTACGTAATCCCGCCTCCCCAAAGAGGTCGGTTGGTGTCCTGATATCTATAGTCACCGAATTTTATGTTATACCAGGCTGCGGAGAGATGCAAGCCGAAAAAGTGACCTTTGGCGTCTGCCCTTAGCCACCATCGTGCTTCAGGCATAATAGAAAGATTGCGCAACGCGAATTTTTGTGAAATGAACCATGGACACCATGCCAATGACAGAGATGCCGAGATATGAGGATGGAAGAAAACCTCGCATTCTCCGTTCATTACCGTGGTAAGCCAAAGCAGCCCGTTTGTCTTGACGGCTATCTGAGGGTTTGGATAAGAGTTCTCTTCAGTTGGATTTGGCGAGGAATGGTCGTAGGAAAAACTTTCTGCATGTAGCAAAAATGAGGACAGTAACATAAATGCCGAGATGTAGAGAGTTTTCATGAGCAGGTGAGAACTGAGTTATGTGGCAAAGTAAGTAAAAAATTTTCACATATTCAAAAAATAATCCCTGATTCCCAATAAAATCAAGGTTATGATGTTTTGCAAAATGAAAACTTTACAAAAAAGTGGTACACCTTTATTTTATTTTGAAACGCTTAAACAACGCATTGGTAGACAATAATAAATGTTTAAAAGTGTTTCATTTCTAATTAAACCATATGCTTGCTAATTCAATTTCCGGTTATATAAATTGAATCTCGGATCTCTCTTTTCTATATCTTTAGCGCGCTAAGACCCCGTTCTCCGGGTCTTAGAAACTGTTTGAAATTTATTTTGTCTTGTCATTGAGGTCTTTGCAGGCATCTTTTTTATTATTTAT
>CAMTMX010000150.1 GCA_947073495.1 uncultured Porphyromonadaceae bacterium | reverse complement strand
CGAGCACGCCATCAGAGTCATCAAGATTAAAAACAATTTTCTCATACGTAATAATTTTGAGATGAAATTATTACGTAAGGTGTCAAGGCTTATTCAATCGAGAAGAGGGGAGAGGATGGCATTTGAAAGCTGTGCCTGTTCCCATGGCGTTATTTTGCGAAGATAGTTTGTCTCAAGCACAGTTGTGCGGTGTCCAATCATGTGCTGGATCAGATATCGCGGCACATCAAGCCCGTCTATAAGGTTGCAGAATGCATGGCGTGCATAATAAAATGTCACTCTTCTGTGTTCCCCCATTTCATCATGGTCTATTCCCGCGTGTTTCATTGCATTGTTGATCTGACACGATATTTTATAAAAATAGTTGGCAAGCCGGTCTTGCCGTTGTTCAGGGGTGTATGTCTTGTCTGCTTTGAAACAGGGAATAAGAAAGTCGTTGTTGTCTTTATCTTTCATAAGATAGTCTATTATGTGCCTTAGAGGCTTGTAGGATGCAACGATTGTGACTTGTTGCCCTGTCTTTTGTCTTGATGTGCGAATTAGAATCACTTCAATTGGTCTGTATTGATTGTGGATGTCAAATGAATGTATTGGGAGGTTATGTGTGACTCTCTTTATTGATTCCGGCGGGTAAAGATTTGATATTTTTATCTGGTTCACCTTTAATGACGCGAAATCAACAGGGGCAAGACCTTGAAAAGCGATATCCAGCACGAACAGACCCAAGGAAAATGTATATGAATGTCTTAACTCTGGATCGGAAGAGAGGAGTTTTTTATAGAGGAGAAAAATATTTCTGATTGAGGTTTCTGAAAGATTTCTGTCGCGTGGACGCAAGGGAACTTTGGGTAACTTGAATGTCACGGACAATGGTAGTGTTCCGTTTTCGCGTGCATAGTTAAGCACTGCGCGCATTCTTGCGAGCATGAGATGGCGTGTAGGCTGGCGTGACTGATAGTCTTTTTTTAATCTCGCATCGAACTCTGAAAAAAAGTTTCTGTCTAATGAATCTGCATAGGGCACGTTGCCATAAATTGTTTTGCAGTAATTTAGCAGCGATTTATAGCCTCTTCGCGTATTAAGAGTGGAAATTGAATCGATTTTAGATTCAATAAGGTTATAGAGTGTAAGTCTTGGATTATTTGATTTTGTAATGATTGCCGGAAGCGTTGAATTTGGTTTACCGAATCCATCGCAAATCGTCTCAAGATTATCTGCCAAATAATTGTCAAGGTAATCCTGTATTTTTCCCGCCACTCTCCTGAACTGAGATTCTATGGTTTCGTTTTTAATTCTATGCAACGTGTCTTTATCGGAGACGAGGCATTTTTGATTATCCCAATGCTCTTCTCTGCATGTCACGGAAGTAGGGATCCGTTTCACCAATCCATGATGTTCGATTTTGATCATTACCGGATAATTGTCAAGGGAGTCATCGATTTCTGAGTAAATCTGTTTCGTAATTGTCATGGTTCAGAATGTTATTTAATTATTCAACTTCCTCTTGTGATAGTTGAATTAAATTATAAGGGACATAGCCTGAAAATATATGCAGTCAGGTTTTTGGAAAAATTATAAAATCCCCGTCTTAAGAAAAATGTGCATTTTTCTTAAGACGGGGATTTTATAAAAAATGTGACAGGAAAAACAGACTATTTATCGTTTTTCTGCTGTTTAAGCCGTTTGGGTCTATGTCCTGTTTCAGACAGCACAGGCAACGAAAGATTATATTTTAGAGTCAAGACTCTGATCCCTATTATGGTAGCGGCGCATGCAAGCTGCTGAATGATGACAGAGACATTGTTTATGTAAAGCAGCCAGTATACAAGAGATCCCGCAAGGCATGCAGTGGCGTAAATATCTTTTCGGAACACAAGCGGCTCTTCATTGATAAGTATGTCGCGGATCACACCTCCGAAGGCTCCTGTTATTATTCCCATCACTACCGCCACCCACATGGGGTAATCTATCGCAAGAGTTTTGGTTATTCCGATTACGCAGAACAGAGCCAGTCCGATACTGTCGAAAATAAACAGAATCTTGTCTTTGCTCACCAGGATGCTACGAAATATAATTACAGTGGCAAGAGATAGAGCCGTGACTCCGAGATACCACCAAGTCTGCATCCAGAATACCGGGATATCGAGGAGCACATCGCGGAGTGTGCCACCTCCGATAGCGGTTACAAGTCCGACTGTATATGCGCCAAACCAATCGAAATTTTTTGTGGCGGCAAGTCTGATGCCGCTTATTGCGGCAGCGACAGTGCCGATAACTTCAAGAATAAAAGAAATAGTTTCTTCCATTACTATTGTTTCTTCCAATGTCATGGTGTGGAAATGTTTTGTTATGGATGATCCTGTAGAAAGGCTATTGTTGGAACTAAAAGAATTGGATAATTAAGGCGCGGTTTTCACAGACCGCGCCTTAAACGTATATCGGGTTGGAGAGATCTATTCAAGAAAGCAGAGTACGATCACTTGTGCCACAATCACACGCATAAACATAGTGAGAGGATATACTGTTGAGTATGCCACCGCAGGTGCGTCATTGTTTGCAACTTTGTTTGCATAAGCAAGTGCCGGTGGGTCTGTATAGCCGCCACTCATTATACCTACGATCGAAAGATAGTTCATTTTATATTTTCCTCGGGCTATACAGCCGACTATGAGAAGAGGTATGACGGTTATCATGAAACCGTAGCCGACCCACATGGCACCGCGGAGGTTGAAGACAGTGGCGGCGAAATCTTTACCTGCCGCGATTCCAACTGAAGCCAGGAAGAGACAGATACCTATTTCTCTAAGCAAGAGATTTGCCGCAGAATTGGTATAAGTGACGAGATGGACCTTGTGTCCGTATGCCCCGATGAGGATTGCGATCACGAGGGGACCTCCGGCGAGACCAAGTTTCATCGGAACAGACATACCTGGGAACTGGATAGGGATGCTTCCCGCAATGATTCCAAGAAATATACCAATGAACATTGTTATGAGGTTGGGCTCGTTGAGACGTTTCATTGAATTGCCAAGCTTGCGTGCAAGATGTTCGATATCATCAAGTTTGCCTACAACTGTCACTCGGTCGCCGATTTGAAGACGGAGGTTGGGGCTTGCAAGAAGATCCATGCCCGCACGGTTCACTCTGGTGACGTTCAGTTCATACGTCTCGTGCAGATGCATTGACCCTAATTTCACTCCGTTGTAGTTTGGTTGAGTGACAACTATTCTGCGCGAAACCACCGGACCTTTGTCCATGGGCCAAGTCATTTCAATTTTCTGACCGATGAAACGGGAGAATAGCTCTTCATCTTGTTTTGCGCATACTATAAGACATATATCACCGAGTTCGAGAGTATCCTGGGCGGCGGGGATGATCACTTTGCCATCCGGTTTAAGAATACGCGAGCAAGTGTAGTTGCACGATATAAGGTTGTGAAGTTTCACCATTGACAATCCCGAGATCAGGTCGTTGGTCACTTTATAGGTCAAGACCGCAGGCACTTGGGAAGAGTCGCTCTTTTCATCATCGATTTCCTTAATTTCTTCGTCGATGTTGATTTTGAAGATAGCTTTTATAACAATCATTGTCACAATGATGCCGACAACGCCGAGAGGGTAGGCGGCGGCATAGCCCATAGACATCTGCTGGCTGATATCGTATGCAGAAGAGTCTACCTGTAGAATAGTCTGTTGTGCAGCACCAAGGGCAGGAGTGTTGGTGATTGCACCACACATCACGCCGACCATGTCGCTGATTGAAGATACCCCTTCAGAGCCGCCCTGAAGGAAATAGATGGTCAGCATAATCACGACGTTCAGTCCGATTCCGATCATTGCAAGCATATTCATGCGTATCCCTCCTTCTTTAAAGGAAGAAAAGAAACCGGGGCCTACCTGCATACCTATCGAGAAGATAAAAAGGATAAGTCCGAATTCCCTGAGAAAATGAAGGGTGTTTCCCTCCACGGCATAACCGAAATGACCGAGCAGGATCCCTATAAACAACACGAACGTCACTCCCAATGACACTCCGAAAATCTTAACTTTCCCAAGGAAGATTCCGGCAAAAATCACAAAGGAGTAGAGAAGAACCGTGCTGGCAAGAGACATATTTCCCGGCCTTAGCAGTTCGATAAACCAATCCATAAAGATAATAAAACGAATTTAAATTATAGTTTGAAGTGTCCCCGTCATGTGGGGGTGGAAAAATCGACTGCAAAATTACTCAATTTTTGTGAATTCTTAGTAAATTTGCAACATTAATTCTAAATGTCGTGTTATAAAAACGGCAAATTTAAATATTACTCTTGTTATAAAATATGAAAAAAATCCGTGCAGTCGTAGTGGGTTACGGCAATATCGGCAAGTTTACCCTCGAGGCTCTTGAGGCAGCTCCCGATTTTGAAATTGCAGGCGTGGTGCGTAGAGATTCTTCAGCCAGAGAAGATATCTCTCCTGAAATTCCGGTTGTAAGTGATATAGACGAACTTAAAGATGTAGACGTGGCTATCCTTGCCACCCCGACAAGAAAGGTTGAAGACTTTGCCAAGAAAATTCTTGCTAAAGGTATCAATACTGTCGACAGTTTTGATATTCACGGACAGATAGCTTCTCTTCGTAAGAATCTCGGGGAGGTTGCCCGTGAGTATGGTAAGGTGAGTGTGATTTCAGCCGGATGGGATCCGGGAAGCGATTCAGTGGTGAGAGCCCTTCTTGAAGCTGTTGCCCCTAAAGGCATAACGTATACTAATTTTGGTCCGGGAATGAGTATGGGTCACACTGTGGCTGTAAAGGCGGTTGAGGGTGTGAAATCTGCTTTGTCGATGACCATACCGGTAGGGACGGGCATTCATCGCAGAATGGTGTATATTGAATTGCTCCCGGGTTATGATTTCGCAACTGTTGCACAGGCAATCAAGACCGATCCTTATTTCGCATCCGACGAAACGCATGTGATGCAGGTGGAGAGTGTGGATGCTCTCAAGGATATGGGACATGGTGTAAACCTCGTGCGCAAGGGTGTGAGTGGAAAGACTCAGAATCAACTTTTCGAGTTTGACATGAAGATAAACAATCCCGCCCTTACAGGACAGGTGCTTGTGTGTGTGGCGCGTGCGTCCATGCGTTTGCAACCGGGATGCTACACAATGATCGAAATTCCTGTGGTTGATCTTCTGCCTGGAGACCGCGACAACTGGATCAAGCTTGTATAAGAAATTGTTTAAAATTTATTTTGTCTTGTTATTGAGGTCTTTGTCGGCATCTTTATGATATTTATTCAGTCATT
>CAMTMX010000149.1 GCA_947073495.1 uncultured Porphyromonadaceae bacterium | reverse complement strand
GTGAACCTTACGTATAAAGTCCAGGCATTATTTTCCGGCGGGAAGAATATTCCGGGTCTTCTGTCTATCTGTTTCTCTTCAAATCCACCTCTGTGGAAATTGTTGACGACACCGCATATTGTATATTCCTGAGGTTCGCCATGACCATCAAATTTAAATGTCCTTCCGACAATATTAGAATCGTCAACACCATATTGAGTGCGAAGAGCATCTATCATCCTCTCTTCCACCACTACTTCATGAAGAGTTGTATCAGCATTCTCGGCAAACGTTCTACCTTGAATAAATTTCAATCCGAGAACATCAAAGATATCCCTGTCTGTCCATAGAAGATCGGCAATCTTAAGTTTATTTGTCTCATCTTCCTCTATAGTTATTTCGCCGCCTGAAGATTGTGAAACAAAATTCTGAGTTGCTCCTGCCACACTCTCCACACATCCAAGTCTCTTCAACTCCTCTTTAAGTTTGCCGGAATTTTCTTTAAATGATCCCATAGAAACCATTCCGATGTTTTTGTAATCATACCCGACATCAAAATTTGTTACCATATTATATTGTCTCGCAATAAGGAGAAGAAGACAGAACAGGAAACCGCTTACAACAAACTGAATGGAAAGCAACGCCAGCTTCCATATCTTCTTTTTATTTGTATCCCGCTTGAACGCACGTGTTACGGGAGTTTTGCAATATATGACACCGGGAATAATACCTGTGATGAGAAGCAATACAAGAACTATCAATCCTTCCGCAATCCATACATAATTAGTTGAGAATAACTGTTTCGGAGACAATCCGAGCAATTCTTTACACAAATCTCCCAAAGCATAGATCAAAACAATAGCAAATAAAGAGGAAATTAAAATATAACAGAAACTTTCCCCAAGCACCATAAAGAACAGTCTCCCATTACCGGTGCCGAAACATTTCCTTATTGCCATCGCCTTAGACCTTGCAGAGATCTGTCCTACAACAATCAGCAGATAGTTAACCGATGCACACAACAGAATCAAAACTGCCAAAACAGACAGCATTAGAACCATTTCTTTTACACCGCTTTCAGAAGAATGATAATTGCGCAAAGATTTCAGTCCGATATTGAAATACCGTTTCTCCAACACATCTTCATCTACATTGTCTTCAAGCATTTTGCGGATACCCACCTTCAAATCTTCAGGTTTTGTACCCTTACGCAGTTTCACAAAACTTTTATATGCTTCATTACCTACCCAGTTCTCGGTGCCACCCCAGCCTAACGCCTCGAATGTATTAAGACTTATATAGATTGAATTGGGGATAGAAGAATTTTCAGGGAAATCTTCATAGACACCTCCAATAGTGGCAGTATAGTCAGAAGAAAAGTTAGGGATGTTGAATTGACGTCCGATCACGTCTCCCCCGATTCTGTCGGCAAGAGTTTTCGGTATCATACAAGAATTTTTCACACTCAACGCTTCATGAGAATCCCCGGCAATGATCTTATTAGAGAAAAGATCAAACAGACAGCTGTCTGCCGCTTTTATTCCATTACTGTTGAATTTTCTATTGTCATCCAAAACTATATCACCTCCGCTGAACCAGGTAAAACGGGTAGCTTCTTCCACTTGAGGCAGATAACGCTTAAGGGCGGGGGCATAAGCTCCTGATGTCTGGTCAAAATCAAAAGGATTTTCCGGATCATTGAATATTTCGCATACCATATATATGCTGTCTGCATCCGGGAAAAACGAATCGTATGTCTCTTCATAATATATCTTGGCAATGAGTATCATGCCGATGGACATTCCTACCGTCAGACACAGTATTTTGGTAATGTTGCGACGAAGGTCTGATGTAAAGGTTTTGAGCATATTATCGTTTCTTTATGGTTAAATTATTCTGATATTTTTATCACGTCGGCATCCCCATAGTTGGAGTACGAACTGATTATGACCTTTTCCCCTGGAGCAAGACCGTCAAGCACTTCATAAAACTGAGGATTCTGCTTGCCGATTTTGATTTCTCGCCGTTTTGCCGTTTTGCCGTCCTCGCTCATCACATACACCCAGTTTCCACCTGTGGTCTGAAAATATGAGCCGCGAGGCAACATGATCGCCTGTGAAGGCTCTCCCAATAAAAGATCGATTGGAACACTCTGTCCTACCCTTATATTTGCGGGAACATCCCCTTTTATTGTCAAGTCAGCACGGAACTGCCCGGATGTAACCTCCGGATAAACCTTCTTGACCTCCACGTCAAACTGACGGTTCTGTTTCTGAGATTTCCCTTCAAGTCCTGCAGACACACGGTCAATGTAATGCTCATCTATATTAACGACTATCTTATAGTTGTCGAGAATATTGATCTGACCTACCTGTTGGCCGGAAACGATGTTCTGACCCAACTCTGCTGTAAGATTTCCCAACTGTCCGGCATGAGTGGCACGGATGTTCAGATTGTCGGCACGTTGACGCACTATGGCAAAATTCTGCTGCATATTGCTAAGGCTCTCCTGCATCTGTGCGATCTGCACTTTCCTGTAGATCGAATCCTGACGCAGACGGTCTTCCAGAAGTTTGAGACTTTCCCGGGAGAGCTGGTAATCCTCTTCCGCTTTCAGATATTCTTCACGCGAAGTGAGGTTTTCATTATAGAGAGTCTTCTGCTGTTCATAAAGTCTTCGTTTCTGATTCATCTGTGTGCGTGCCGAGAGCAAATCCTGGCGCACCTGCAGCCGGTCTTTCTCCATCGCAAGCTCTGTGTCGCGAAGCATATTCTGTTTCTCAGCCAATTGAGATTCAGAATCGAGAATCTGTTGCTGAAGATTGGGGTTACGCAATGTCAGTATTATGTCTCCGGGCTGGAGCATGGCACCCTCTTCAACCCATTTTTTCTCGACAATGCCGGTTTCAAGTGCTGAAATCTGTACTATCACTCCGGTTTCAACCTTGCCGTTAAGCCGGATGAAATCGTTGAACGTGCCTTCTGTCACTTCCCCTACGAGAAGCCCTGCCGAGTCCGTCCGGTATACCGTATGACCGGACTGTACAAGACCCCATACAGCCGCACCAATAACAATGACACCTGCAGCCACCCACCAGCCATATTTCTTAAGACGGGGATTTTTTATCTTTATCTCTGTATCCATTGCTTTATTCCTTTATAAGTTTCTCACCTCTGCAATATCTCAAGGTAATAAGGTTTATTATTTTCTGTATCCGTTTCCCTTCGGCTCCGGCTTTTGCCGTTGCCAATTTGCTGCTCGAAGTATATAAATCGATCGCAGATGCCTGACCTAATTCATATTTCCTTCTCGTCGCATTGAATGCTATCTGCTCTGCCTCCAGTCGGCGGTAAGCGGCTTTCAGTTCATCTGTCGATGAAGCGTAATCAAGTTCCGCCTCCCGAGTCTCCTTATCAAGATTATATTTCACTTGTTCCAGCCTTACTTCATTTTCCTTAAGAAGGATGGATGCTTTTTTTACCTTGTTTGAAGAAGACAGACCGTTGAATATAGGGAATGAAAACGACAGTCCGATATATTCACCCATATTGTCATGCCATTGTCTGCTGAATGAGGGATAGACCGCTTCTGTATTTATCATCTTGTAATAAGATGTTGAGACTCCTCCTGTAAGCGATATTGATGGTGAATAACTTCCTTTGGCGGCACGAAGATCATATTTGCTGGCTTTGACAGCGAGTTCGGCTTCTGCAATTTTGGGATGTTTCATCATCTCTCCCTGCGTTTCATCCAACTCTGTTTCTTTAAGATCGAGTGGTTCTTCAGAAAGTTCCATTCCCATCAGCGACCGTAAAGTCAGATAAGATTTGGCAAGAAGGTTTCGCTGATTGATCAATTCAAATTCGTCTGCGGCAACCAATGCTTCAAGTTCCGCCACATCGGCTCCGCTTTTGGTGCCCAACTCCACCCCTTTCTGAGTGGCTTTCAGATCTTGGGTGTCACGTTTGAGCTGTTCCTCCATTTGCAATACCATAGCCTTGCAGTACGTCACCTGATAGAAAGCCTTGATCACCTCCATTGAAACGGCATCCTCCTCTATCCGGGCTGATTCCTTTGCACGGAGTTTTGCCGTATTTGCCGATTTCAGATTATTTATGTTGACAAGTCCATCAAAAAGGGGCACAGACATCTGTAGTCCAAAACCGGTTGATAGAGTCTGTTTATTATCATATGTATTGGTTTCGGGATCAATATTGCGACCGAAGCTCATATTCCCGTTGGCATACATGGATACATATGGCATCAGATTCGAAGCGGTGAGCCTCACATCTGCGGAAGCCCTGTCTATTTCAAGACGGCTTATCACATTTTTGTGGGCGTGGTCTCTTGCATAGATGAGACAGTCGTTGAGAGTCATCTGAGCCGACAGACCTTGACCGGCAACAAACATCAATGATATGAATAAAAATCTTTTCATGTCAATATGATTTTTTGTTTTTTTGACGCTGCAAAGTTAGCAGCCCACACCCACCTTTCTCTAATAATTTTGCAAAAACCGCCTTTTCAAAATAAAAATCGTCTAAAAATTCGACACTCCTCCATCCCATAACCACGTATTGCCACACCAAGTGCAGGTAATAAGGCAGCTCGGCTTGGTGCTATTTAAACAACCGGCATATCGTATGATGATGCGGCAAGCATTCTCCAGATGCTGAAAGAAACAAACAATAAGATTGATGCATAACTCGAACTTCCCGAAGGTTACGAATAATCGACCCATTCTTCGTGGCCGTGACATCAAGCGGTACGGCTACGAATGGGCCGGATTATACATAATTGCGACTTTTCCATCACGCAATTATAACATAGAAAATTATCCTGCAGTCAAGAAATATCTGTTATCATTTGCCGATAAAACGTTGAGAGAAGCAGGCTATGATTGGGTTGCGGATAACCATCTTGCCGAATTCTGCATGCAGAAATTATCTCAAACAGGAGAGTTCATTGTCATAGACGGCAAACGGATACGCATAGGTTCCTCAGACGAGAAAGCTCGTAAAAAAACTTCAAATAAATGGTTTGAGACACAAGATAGTATCAGTTATTGGGTCTAATTAATTCATCAGTGCGCCGACGTTCATCTTCATCAGCGCAGTTAGCAAGTATTTGGTCTCTAATCTCAGTCTTGACTATGAAAGCATCATTGTAACCGGTCTTAATTCCATAATTGATTTGAATGTTCCAGTCTTTAAGTGGAACTCCTATGCCTTCGATTTTCTTTTTGATACTTTGTTCAATTGGTGAAAGTATGACCCAAGAGTGAGATGTTGAGAAATCAGTAGCCACGGCATTATGCCGCAGGAAATCGCTCATTTTCCTTCCATCAGTTTGATGAAGCGCGCGAGGGTATTCCTATCAACTTTGCATATCTTCGCTATTTTCCGTTTTGATACACCCTCCTTAATCAATTCTCGAATGAGTGTTTCTTTCCCACTGAGTTTATACTTATCCGGCGAGCTTCTTCGTCCCTTCGGACGACCAA
>CAMTMX010000148.1 GCA_947073495.1 uncultured Porphyromonadaceae bacterium | reverse complement strand
CGGACTATGTGCTTCCCGCTATCGGGGCGCACTCGGGACTTACACCCGTTAGATTATGCCCATGTCGGGCAAACTAAAATTAGGCGAAACGACTTTGTGTCGTTTCGCCTAATTTTATTATCCGGGTCTTTGTTATGATATTTCAAAAAATAAATGGAATCCTGAACAGCTTCAAGATTCCATTTGATCTTTCTCTTTGTTCGCAATTACTTGCGGATGCCGAGCTCTTTCTTCGCGATGATCGCACGATAGCGGTTGATATCCTTACGGATAAGGTAATCGAGAAGTGAACGGCGCTGACCAACAAGAGCCTTAAGAGCGCGGGCTGTTGCGTAGTCCTTGTGATTCTCCTTAAGGTGCTCTGTGAGGTGCTTGATACGGATTGAGAAAAGAGCGATCTGGCTTTCAGGGCTACCTGTATCGTTCTTGCCCTGACCATACTGCTCGAAAATTGCCTGCTTTTCTTCTGTTGAAAGATGCATTGTTTTGAGAGTTAAATTAATTAATAAATGATACTTTTCGTAGAAAAGCTGTCCGGCTGCGGGACTCTCCCCCTCGCCCACTTTTCCCTAAAAAGCGCCGCAAAGTTACAAAAAAATTCTCATTCTCACAACCCTAACCAAAATCCTGCCATTATTATTTCTCAATTACAAACTAAAAACGAACCATTTACATCTTCCCTGCGTTATATTGTCACAACGGGCAAGAAGCTTCACGAGACGCAGCTCCGGCATGGAAACGTCTCTATAGGTTGATTCTTATAGTCCCGTTAATAGGATTTCAATCCGGGCAATTTGCCCTCTCAATAATTGAATGTCTGAAAACAGCGGTATCGGGTTGGTGTCTCGGGCAGACACCCGTTGATTCCAAAAGGCTGTCCAGTCTTTCCACTCCCCCGGCACGAAGCAGGACTGAAGGGTTAGAACTTAAGGCAACCTTACGGAACACGGAACCATCTGTTCTTCCCTCCCCTCTTATCTGATCAGACAGAAGTTTTATCAAAATTATGAACCGGAAAGGCGTCAGCGACGGCTGACGCCTTTCTTGCTTCACTACCCTACCTTCTCATTCTATACCGACATAAAAGGCATCTTCAAGGTACTTGCACACCCAAAAGCATGGCTGTTATAGCCCGACTTAACTCAAAATACAAGTATTCGTGACTTTTCTTTAAATTTAAATAAAAACTTGCAATCCATCTTTTTATTTACTAACTTTGAAGCTCTAACAGATAAATTCTTACATACAGATGAAATTATACGTATCTCTAACCATGACAGCTGCTATCTTAGCCGCAGGCTCTCTATCATCACCTCTCCCTATGATGGCACAAAGTGCCTATGATGCTCAATTTATCGAGTATCCAACCTATAACGGGAATGACCTTGAACTTCTCGTTGACAACTCGGGCACACACTTCCGTCTTTGGAGTCCGAAAGCCCAGGAAGCAAGGGTCAATCTTTATGACAATGGACATACCGGCTCACCCTATCAGACTCTCGAAATGAAACCGGATGCGAAAACTGGCACCTGGACAGCATCCGTCCCCCAGAAACTCTATGGGAAATTCTATACCTTCCAGATAAAATGGAACGGTGAATGGAAAAATGAAACGCCCGGAGTCTGGGCGAAAGCTGTGGGAGTGAATGGGAAACGTGCCGCAATTATCGACTTTCCAAAGACTGATCCCGAAGGTTGGAATGCTGACAGAGGTCCTGAAGTAAAGAATTTTTCTGATGTGATTGTCTACGAAATGCATCATCGCGACATGTCGATGCATCCTTCTTCCGGAATTGCAAACAAAGGAAAGTTTCTTGCATTGACAGAAGATGGCACTGTAACCCCGTTAGGAGAAAAGACGGGTATAGACCACCTCAAGGAATTAGGTGTGACACACGTGCACATTCTTCCTTCCTACGATTATAATTCCGTAGATGAAACAAACCTGCAGGACAACACCTACAACTGGGGATATGACCCCCAGAACTATAATGCCCCCGAAGGCTCGTATTCCACCAACCCTTCCGACCCGGAATCCAGAATCAGGGAAATGAAAGAGATGGTCAAGGCGCTTCACGATGCAGGAATCGGCGTGATAATGGATGTGGTGTACAACCATACGGCTGAAAATGATGGTTCAAACTTTGAATTGACGGCTCCCGGATATTATCACCGCCATTGGGACGATGGAAAATATTCCGATGCCTCGGGATGTGGCAACGAGACTGCCTCCGACCTTCAGCAGATGCAAGACTACATTATCAACTCCACCAAATACTGGGCGGATGAATACCACATCGACGGTTTCCGTTTCGACCTTATGGCTATACACGACACTGAAACCATGAACAAGGTGGTGCAGGAACTTAAGAAAATCAATCCATCCATATTCGTTTACGGCGAAGGATGGACCGCCGGAGATTCCCCGCTTGCTCCGGAAAGAAGGGCACTTAAGGAGAATGTATCCAAAATGGAAGATATCGCCGTCTTCTCCGACGACATCCGTGATGCCGTGAAAGGACATTATACCAATGCAGCCGACAGAGGATTCGCCACAGGGAAACCGGGCAACGAGGAAACCGTCAAGATCGGAATTGTTGCTGCCACAGACCATCCGCAGGTGGATTATTCCAAGGGAAACAATTCAAAGTTTCCTTATGCGAAATCTCCGGGAATGATAGTGAACTATGTTTCCTGCCATGACGATCTCACCCTTACCGACAAGCTTCACAAATCTATGGAAGGGGAACCTGAACAGAATATGCTTGACGCCGCAAAACTTGCTCAGACAATCGTGTTCACTTCCCAGGGCACTCCTTTCATGTTTGCCGGAGAAGAAATATTCCGTGACAAACAAGGTGTCCACAATTCCTACAAAAGCCCCGATTCGATCAATGCCATCAATTGGGAAAACAAGTCGAAATATCACGATCAGTTTGACTACTATAAAGAGCTGATAGCGTTGCGTAAGGCTCATCCCGCTTTTCGCATGACATCTGCCGACGACATAGCCAAACATCTTGTTTTCGACAAGATCGACTCTTTCAAGACACCAAACCTTATCTCCTATTCTCTAAAAGACAATGCCAACGGTGATGAATGGAAAGAAATCAAGGTCGTGTTTAACGGAGCTTCCCACGCTCAGGAGGTCAACGTGCCGAAAGGGAAATGGATGATCGTGGCTCAAAACGGAAAGATTGCACATGACGGGAGCCTTGGCACGACCAAGGGTGGAAAAATATCCCTCGCCCCCTATTCAGCGCTGATTCTTGCGCGGTAGTAAACCATCCCCTACTGAATCAATGCCGTTCCGATCAGGCGGTCGCCTCGAGATCCGGGTTGGCGGCAATACACACATATAAGATATTCATTCCCTGTTTCATATTTGTCACCTTCTATCGGTGACGGATCGGGTGAACTATTTCTGGAAGCTATAACGTATTGATAGTTATAGCTTCCTTGTTTTAATGGTATTTCCGCTGTGTAAAGTCTCCTGTCGTGATCAAAACGCATCCTGTTGAAATCATTTAACTGATGCAATGTGAAGTCGCCATCCACAAAGACATCACCTCCGACCACCTCCGGAATGTCGAGAGTGAAATGCACTGTCACATAATCGGCACCCAAGTCCGGATCATCAGCGCGATACTCGTCAATCTTGAACCTTCCGTGCTGAGTGCTGTCAAACATATAATCTTTTTCCACCCTTGATTCATCTTGCATCAGCCACGCATGCCAATTGTTTTCTTCAAATTTCACTGAATCAACATGCATCCCCGGATAATCCACCCTTACAGTCTCAAATCTGCGATATTCATTACCAGCATTAAAAATAAGTGCGGGTATATGAGAATAGACAACTTTTGACCCTTCCACGCGCACAGGATGCGGTATTTCCCGAGTCGATTCAGGACGATTGTTTTGAGTCATCGTCACAACCATATCCTGATAAGGATTCATCCTTTCAGTAATTCCCGCATCCACGACAAATTCCAATTGCTGAAATTTCTCATTGAATCCCCTGTCCGTTCTTCCGCTCACTTTTCCATCTATCGCAACCGAATTTTCCGAAACATAAAAACGTTGCTGAAGCATTATGGAATCATAGTTTCCCTCCGGATATACCAATAACAGATAATTACCGCTTGCCAACATTCCCATACCCTCATTAGGGATTACGAGATTGTAATTGACATAGTGCACGTATGTGTTGCTCGAATAAGCATAATCTGTGATTTCACCCTCATTGAATCCCTCCATATATTCCGAATCCAATAATTGCGAAGGCTGCCAATCGGCATTGCAATGAACCAACCTGTATCTTAGATACTCATGGCTGTCTCCTATTATATCAAAATTAACCACAAGACGATCATCAGTGCCTAACCTTATCACCGGAGGAGACATGAAATTGTCCGGGTTTCGCAATGACAATGTCCTGACAGTGGTGTCAATAATCCGTGTAGAAGTGTCAATAGGGAAACAGATTGAATCTGCACCCACACACATAGTCGTGACAAGTAAATATCTTAATACACTTTTCACCATACAATGGGCTCTTTGCCGTGGGCTGACAGATATTCATTCGCCTTCGAAAAATGGTGGTTGCCAAAGAATCCCCTGTGGGCGGAAAGAGGCGACGGATGGGGGGAAGTCAACACAAGATGCCGGTTACGATCAATTTTGGCACCTTTTTTTATGGCATCCGATCCCCAAAGTAAAAATACAAGATTCTCCTTTGAAGTTGCGAGGGCATTCACCGCAGCGTCAGTAAACGTTTCCCAACCGATCCCTGAATGAGATTTGGGCAGATGCTCTTTGACGGTCAAAGATGAATTAAGCAATAATACCCCTTGTTTTGCCCATCGGCTGAGATCTCCGTCCGCTGGCATGGGAGCGCCTGTATCTGCGCATACTTCCTTGAATATATTGACAAGCGATGGAGGCATCTGCACCCCCGGAGCTACCGAAAAACAAAGTCCGTTCGCCTGTCCCGGACCATGATAGGGATCCTGCCCGATAATCACCACTTTAGTCTCTTCAAAAGGAGAAGCGTCAAAAGCCGCGAATATATCTTTGCCGGGAGGATAAACCCTGACCATCGGATCCGCATAATCATGTCTAACCCTTTCCGTGAGTGTATGAAAATAAGGCTTCTCAAACTCAGGTGCGAGGTGACGTTTCCATCCCTCTTCTATTTTAACATCCATATAAAATTCCATTTCTATCGCATACAAAACACAATTTGGATGCGATTCTGTGATCAACTTATTTTGCAAAGTTCGGAAAAATTGCTTAACTTTGCAAAACATCAGAATGTTTATGAGAATAACAAAAGGACATATCAATCCAGTCTCGAGACATTCCATCGCTTACATTTGTCTCCATAGTTCAATGGATAGAATATCGGATTCCGGTTCCGACGATTAGGGTTCGACTCCCTATGGAGATACAAACCAAGGCTCCAACTAATTCAAATTAAATTAGTTGGAGCCTTATTATAT
>CAMTMX010000147.1 GCA_947073495.1 uncultured Porphyromonadaceae bacterium | reverse complement strand
GTTCCCCCTCAAGATTTTCCACCCTGAAGCTATGGGTCCGGATCAATTTGATAAGATAGTCTGACGTACCGCTTGCAAACCAATAGTAGTTTAGCTGCTCATCATCAAACGCATTCAAGACACTATATGGGTTGTAGATATCCTCTCCTGTCCTTGCAAAATGGTAGCCGTCATAACATGCCTTGAACTTATCCCATACATCTTTCTCCGGAACACCCTGCGAAGTTGCAAAATTAGAAACCGACCTGACAAAATCTCTGTGAAATTCACTTTCACTAATCCCACAGATTGAATTGTATTTCGGAAGCAGAGAGATATCTTTCAGATTATTTAATCCGCTGAAAACAGAGACTTTCCCGAACTTTGTCACCCCGGTGAGCATTGCAAAACGAATATATTCATCGCATGACTTCAACACAGAATAGAAACTTCTTAATTCTGATTTTATCTCTTCATGAAGGCTATTCTTTTCAAGGGTATCAAGCATCGGTTTGTCATACTCATCAATAAGTATGACAACTCTCTCCTTCTCTTTTTCGGCAATATTTCTTATCAAAGACCCGAATCTGACAGGCAAACTCTTGGTAGAATCACAGCCGTATTCATCTTCAAGACGTTGAAGATATTGATCGATCTTCTCTTTTACTTTTGACGGATTGTCGTAATTTTCTGCACTGAGATCCAATCTTATTACCGGATATTTTTTCCATTCTTTTTCAAGCGATTCTACACACAATCCCTTAAACAGATGTTTTTCCCCTTTAAAATAAGACTCCAGTGTAGACAAAAACAGGCTTTTCCCGAATCTGCGGGGGCGACTCAAGAAAACATATTTGTAGCTATTGACAAGTGAATGCATTATCGCAGTCTTATCTACATACAAATATTTGTTTTGTATTATTTCCGGGAATGTCTGTATCCCGATCGGATATTTTATCTCAGAATACACAATACCTTTATTTTTATCTGCAAATATAACAATTATTTATTATATTTGTACCTCAATTCTAATCTATACTTATGAAAAAATTTTTTCTTTCATTAGCATTAGCGATCTCCTCTTGCATATCTCTACAAGCCAACGACCTCAAATTGAAATTTGACCGTCCGGCAGAGTTCTTTGAAGAAACCTTTGTGCTTGGCAACGGTACCCAGGGAGCGATAATATATGGAAACCCCTCCCGAGAAAGGATATCCCTAAACGATATAACCCTCTGGAGCGGCGAACCTGATACAGCAGCATATACCCCGGGAGCATATAAATATATTCCCGAAATCAGAGAAGCACTCGACAAAGGTTATTTTGCAAAGGCTGAGGCATTGCAACATAAAATGCAGGGACACAACAGCCAATACTATCAGCCGCTTGGAAATCTTTTTATTGATTTCAACGACAAGTCGCCTGTCAAGGATTATTACCGAGAACTTGACCTTAACAACGCAATCTCCACAGTCAGATATAACCGTGGCGGTAACGACATCGTAACCAAATATTTTGTTTCCGCCCCCGACAGTTTGATAGCTGTAAACATCTGTTCATCAAAACCTATTGACATGACTCTTTCTTTTGAGTCATTGCTTCCTTACGAAACAAACTCTTCCACACAACGCATATCGGCTGACGGATATGCCCCTTATGGATTTATTCTGGCTGAAGAGAATGGCAAATGGGAAGAGAAAATGCAATACGATCCAAAGCGCGGCATACATTTCCGCACTGACATCAATGCATTCTCATCAACAGGCAAGATCTCGGCTAAAGATGGAAAGCTGAACGTTGTCAACGCAAAAGACTTGACAATCTATGTGACCATAGCAACCAATTTTGAAAATTCATCAGTAAATCCTGCTAATTCAAGAAAGGATTATAAAGGCATTGCCGATTCCCGTTCCGACAGGGCTATCGGTAAATCTTTCTCCGACATTGAAAGCCGGCATATAGAGGATTATTCAAACCTTTTCTCAAGAGTTGATATCAATCTTGGCGAGTCTGCAAAAGCTTTGCAAGAAATGCCCACGGATGAAAGGCTGAAATCATATACCGACAACCATAATTCTGATCCCGACCTTGAAGAACTTTATTTCCAATATGGCAGATACCTGCTCATCAGTTGTTCCAGGACTCAGGGTGTCCCCGCAAATCTACAGGGTCTGTGGAATGAATATCTGTTTGCTCCCTGGCGCGCAAACTACACGGCAAACATCAACCTTGAAGAGAACTATTGGCCGGCAGAAGTGACCAACCTGAGCGAGATGCATTTCCCTCTGCTCACTTTTATAAAACAATTGCCAAATACCGGGAAGACAACGGCTCGTGAATACTACGGAATTGACAAAGGCTGGTGCGCCGCCCATAACACCGACATCTGGGGAATGACTTGCCCTGTCGGTCATGGAAACGACGAACCGATGTGGGCAAACTGGAACATGTCCGGAGCATGGCTGTCTTCTCATATCTGGCAACATTATCTCTTCACAAAAGACAAAAAATTCCTTGAGGAATACTACCCTACGTTAAAAGGCGCGGCTCGGTTCTGTCTTGAATGGATGGTGGAGGATAAGGACGGGAATCTGATCACTACCCCATCCACGTCTCCTGAAAACAGATTTATTGCGCCTGACGGAAAACCGGTGGCGACAAGTGCCGGCGGGTTCGCCGATCTCGCGATGATCCGTGAATGTCTTGCCGACACAAGAAGTGCCGCGCTCGAACTTGGCACAGACAAGCAACTGATCGGGCAGATTGACGAGGCTCTCAAAAAAATTGCGCCATATAAAATCGGGGCGAAAGGTCAGCTCCAGGAATGGGCTTCCGATTTCCCGGAGGAAGATCCCCGCCACCGTCATCAATCTCATTTGTATGGACTTTATCCGGGAAACCACATCTCGCCCGACAAAACACCTGAACTGGCAAAAGCCGCCGCACGTTCTCTTGAAATAAAAGGAGACAACACCACGGGATGGAGCACCGGATGGCGTGTCAACCTTCTGGCTCGCCTTAAGGAAGCTCCGGAAGCTTATTCAATGTATCGCCGTCTGCTCAAATATGTAAGCCCTGATAAATATGAAGGTGACGACAAACGTCGTGGCGGAGGCACATACCCTAACCTCCTTGACGCGCATTCTCCGTTTCAAATTGACGGCAACTTCGGAGGTACGGCAGGTGTGGCGGAAATGCTTATTCAATCGTCTCCCGAATCTATCACGTTGCTTCCGGCTCTTCCGTCTGAGTGGAACACTGGAAGCTTTAAAGGTCTGCGCGCACGCGGAGCATACACTATAGACGCGGCATGGAACGACGGGACAGTTACCACCCTTACGGTTTCAAGCGACAAAGGCGGGAGCACAAATCTGATTGTCAACGGCAAGTCCATTCCGGTTACACTTAAATCCGGAGAGACAAAGACCTTAACTTTCTAAGAAAAAATTCTTGTAGATAACTATAAATGTAACGGTCCGGTAATTTTTTATGTTAAAATTACCGGACCGTTGCATTTATAAAAGTTTATTTTTCAAGAGTTCGCCACTTTGGTTATAGCTGCTTCAAGCTGACGTGCCACTGCGGCATTCTCTTTTATAAAATGATACAGCTCCCCTATCTCTCTCATACCTGAATGTTCATTAAAATCTGTTCCATCTTTCCAGGATGCTATTTCGGATGCAATTTTACTTTCTGCCACCTCTTCACTTCCACTCTCTCCCTTCGGCAGGAGGGCTATGGCTCGCTCGCTCAAAACGTCAAACGAAGAGAACATCTGCCAGTTGGCTACAAATGTGAAGCAATTCTCAAGTAATTCAGGCCAGAGTGTAAGATCCACACGGGTCTCAAGTGAATCAAGGCTGAGGCTGGTTTGTGAACTGCATTTCATCAGCCGTTCCACAGCAGGAAGTCTTGTCTTGTCAAACGGCAAACCTGTCGGTTTAAACAGGTCGCACATGTCGTTGAAACTGAAATCGGGATTATACTCCGCATCAATTCCTGTACGTTTTGATTCGGGAGTTGTGACAGCATAGCAATAAGCAAGAAATTTATTGATATTGTGCAACACTGCCGGCACACTCTTCAGCAGTTTATCTTTCTCCATTGCATAATGCACCCGCCTTTGCTTTTCCAATTCCGACTCCACATCTATTTCTGATTTCATCGAGCCTACGGCATTCAAAAACAGTCCGAGGATAATCAATCCACACATCACTTCCACAGCCGTGACAGCCTGCGCCCAACCATGTGCCGGTGTATAATCGCCGAAACCGAGCGTGGTTATTGTGACGATACTGTAATATAGCCACGATCCGAAATCTGTACCGGCGTTATCGGGAATGCGGAATTGTGAATCCGGAAGCCACCAATATATCAAGGCGAATACAGGCATCAGGCACACGTAAGAGCATATCCACACAAGAGGTCGGATATTTGATACCACATGAAAAAAGTGGCGGAACCAGTTAGACGTAGTTTGAAGCGACATAGAAATGATTATTTCTAACTATAACACATTCTACTCCCCTTTAGATTAACCCATTTCGATTCACCGGCAAAAAAATATCGGCCAAGAATATTTAAACCCCTGACCGATATTCTTTTATCTTGAAATTCGCATGTCATTATGGTCGCAATCGTAGAGTAATGACCAACTAATGACTAATGACTAATCAACTAACGACTAAAAAAGTCACTGCTTATTCTTCTGAATCTGCTCGTTCATCCTTTCGGTTGTCTCAAGCGCAGACCAAGTGTTCCGTGCCTTTTTCTCAACGCCGATCGCCACCTTCACATTCGGCTTCTCAAACGAAAGAACGTAACCGGCACTGTCGGGAGACATGACAACCGGAAGACCTTTCACATCTACCGAACGATAAACTCCGCTGTCGCCCTTCTCAAACGGCTTTTCAAGAACAACCTTATAGTCGATCTTTGTGCGGTTGCCGTTTTCATACACATAAATAGCAGAAAGATCCGGGCTCAAAGAAAAGAAAACCCTGCCATCAAACTTCCCTTTGCGTGCATTCGTGCCTGTGATATCATAACTTGTAGCGTCGTACAATCCGCTATGAAGCGGCTGGGTGGCATAAAACGCATCGTCATCTACGGGAGCAGCCGCTGTTTTTTCTTTGGATCCGCCGCAAGATACAAACAACAGCAGCGCAGCAAAGAAACTGAAAATTGAAGTTGTCTTCATAAAATTCAAGATTTAAGATTTAAGTTAGTTTTTCACTCCCAAAAGTAATCATAAATTTCAATTCCCGCAATTTTTCTTAATAATAAGTATTTATCTGTCATTAAACGTACGTTTCTCTTTGACATACCATAAGAATCAATTAAATTTGCAACATGGAAAAAATAGCAAGTTTTACGATAGATCACAACCGTCTGCTGCGTGGAATATATGTCTCGCGCCGCGACATCACCCCCAGCGGTGACGTGATCACCACTTTCGATATTCGTCTTACAGAGCCTAACCGACAGCCTGCCCTTTCACCTCAGGCGCTCCACACAATGGAGCATCTTGCCGCAACCTACCTGCGTAACAATAAAG
>CAMTMX010000146.1 GCA_947073495.1 uncultured Porphyromonadaceae bacterium | reverse complement strand
GCGTTTGTTTAAATATATGATTATAGGGGGGATATAAATCGGCTTAATTGTTTTTTGTGGAGAGAAAAAGAAAACCGGTAAATGGCTGGCGGAACAATTAGGTAAAAATCCGTCAACATTATCCAACTGGTGCTCAAATGCAGCCCAACCGGATTTGGCAACACTTGTAAAGGTTGTTAATATATTGGAAGTAAATGTAAAGATCTAATAAACAAACAGCAATTAAATTGAATTGATTGCATTTGAATGAAAAAATATGACAAGTACGCAGCAAAGAGAACAGTTGCAGTCTCAAATATGGAAAATAGCGAATGAGGTACGCGGTGCCGTGGATGGATGGGATTTTAAACAATTCATCTTGGGCACGCTTTTCTATCGCTTCATAAGTGAGAATTTTGCCAATCACATAGAAGGTGGCGATGACAGTATTGTCTATGCCGATCTTCCAGATAGTGTAATATCTCCGGAGATAAAGGATGATGCCATTAAAACCAAGGGATATTTCATATACCCGAGCCAACTGTTTGTAAACATAGCGAAAACAGCAAATAACAATCCAAATCTTAACACAGAATTGAAAGCTATCTTCAATTCTATTGAAAGTTCTGCAAATGGTTATCCTTCAGAAAAAGACATCAAAGGGTTGTTTGCCGATTTTGATACCACAAGCACCCGGTTAGGCAATACGGTTGAAGACAAAAACATCCGTCTGGCAGCTGTAATAAAAGGCGTGGCAGGTTTGGACTTTGGAGATTTTGAAGATAATGAGATAGACCTGTTCGGCGATGCGTATGAGTTCTTGATACACAACTATGCTGCAAATGCAGGAAAGTCCGGAGGGGAGTTCTTTACACCGCAATGTGTTTCCAGGCTCATTGCACGTCTGGCGATGCATGGACAGACAAGTATAAATAAAATTTATGACCCTGCCGCAGGTTCAGGCTCATTGCTTTTGCAAGCCAAAAAGCAGTTTGATACACATGTTATTGAAGATGGATTTTTCGGGCAGGAAATCAATCATACCACCTACAACCTTGCTCGTATGAACATGTTTTTGCACAGTATCAATTACGACAAGTTTGATATAGCTCTCGGCAACACCCTTATAAATCCTCAATTTGGAGACGAAAAGCCTTTTGATGCGATTGTCTCAAATCCTCCTTATTCTGTAAATTGGATTGGCTCTGATGATCCGACACTGATTAACGATGACCGTTTTGCTCCGGCAGGAGTATTGGCACCTAAGTCGAAAGCGGATTTTGCATTTGTGTTGCACGCATTGAGCTACCTTTCAGGCAGAGGCAGAGCGGCAATTGTCTGTTTCCCGGGAATATTCTACCGTGGCGGTGCAGAGCAAAAAATAAGGAAATATCTGGTGGACAACAATTTCGTGGAAACAATCATAGCTTTGGCTCCTAATCTCTTCTACGGAACATCCATTGCTGTCAATATCCTGGTTCTTTCCAAGCATAAAGGCAACGATATGACAATCCAGTTCATTGATGCCACGGGTAGTGATTTCTTCAAGAAAGAGACAAACAACAATATTCTTGAAGAAGAACACATTGAAAGGATAATCGGCATTTTCGACAGTAAGGAAGAAGTTGAAAATGTTTCAAAGAATGTTGACAACAAACTGATTGCAGAAAATGATTACAATCTTTCGGTAAGCAGCTATGTAGAAGTCAAAGAAACCCGCAAGGAAACCGATATAAAGGAACTGAACGAGCGCATCCGTCGGATTGTGGCGCGGGAAAATGAACTGAGAAACGAGATTGATAAAATTATTGCAGACTTGGAGGAAGACGGACTATGAACAAGGACTTGATTAAAACCAACGAGTCATATAACTCGTTGGTAAATGATATAGGCAGTATCCTTTCTGAAGCTCGTGGCAAGATGTCCCGCGAGGTCAATAGTATCATGGTGGATACATATTGGCATATTGGGAAGTATATTGTGGAGTATGAGCAGCAAGGCAAGGAACGTGCCGAATATGGAAGCAATCTTTTGAACCGTCTTTCCAAAGACTTGACACGACTGTATGGAAAGGGCTTTGGACGTAGCAACTTGTTGTACATCAGAAAATTGTATATCTGCTTTCCGAAAAGTGGGACGGTGTCCCACCTATTGGGATGGAGCCATTACTATGAAATACTCAAATCAGACAACGAACTGGAACGTTCCTTTTACATCAAGGAGTGCGAAAGGCAACGTTGGAGTGTGCGCGAACTCAAACGACAGATGAGCAGCATGTTGTTTCATCGCATAGCCTTGAGCAAAGACAAAGAAGGTGTGTTGAGGCTTGTCGAACAAGGCAATGAGGTGCAGAGTCCTAAAGATATTATCCGTGATCCTTTTGTATTGGAGTTTGTCGGATTGCCCGATATCAATCATTATGACGAAAGTAGTCTTGAACAATCACTTGTCAGTAATTTAGGACAGTTTATGCTCGAACTCGGACGGGGTTTTGCATTCATCGGGCAACAATACCGCTTCAGTATTGCAGGACGGCATTATTATGTGGATTTGGTTTTCTATCATGTGGTGCTGAAAACATACGTGCTGATAGATTTGAAGCGTGATGAGGTGCAGCACGAAGATGTAGGGCAGATGAACTTTTATCTCAATTATTTTCGCAACGAAGTTTGTACGGCTGGGGATAATGAGCCAATAGGTATTGTGTTAGGAGCAACAGCCGACAAGATGACGATGGAGTATGCCATGGGTGGCATATCCAATCAATTGTTTGTAAGCCGTTATCAACTCTATTTGCCGGATAGAGAGATGCTTGAGAATGAATTGTGGAGAATGATGAGGAAACAGGAATTGTTGCAACAGCAAAGACTGGAGGATGAACTATGAGCAAACTAAAGGAACTGATAGATGAACTTTGCCCAAATGGAGTGGAGTTTAAACGGTTGGGGGAATTACTTGATTATGAGCAGCCAACTCGGTATATTGTGCGAAGTACTGAATATGACGATTCGTATAAAATTCCGGTTCTTACTGCAGGGCAAACTTTTATATTAGGATATACTAATGAAGAAGACGGTATCTATATAGCTGACAGAAATAATCCAACTATAATATTTGATGATTTTACAACATCTTTTCATTGGGTCGATTTTAATTTTAAAGTAAAAAGCTCGGCAATGAAGATGCTGAGACCCAAGGAAACTTTTGGTGGATCTTTTAGGTTTGTTTATTATGCGATGGAATGTATTTCTTTTGAAGCTGTAAATCATACCCGTCATTGGATATCCAAATATTCCCAATTTGAAATACCATTCCCTCCTCTTGGGGTTCAAGAAGAAATAGTCAAAATTCTCGACCGCTTCGCGGAATATGCAGCGGAGCTGCAAGCGGAGCTGCAAGCGAGAAAGGAACAATATGAATATTATCGTGATCTCTTGCTTACTTTCAATCACGTGGACTACGGTATTGACGATGAACAAGAGACAGGTGTAACTACCCCCCCCTACAAGTAGTTATGGAATAAAGTGGAAAACAATGGGAGAACTCGGTACATTCATACGTGGCAATGGCTTACAGAAAAAGGACTTTACAGAAAGTGGAGTGCCTTGCATTCATTATGGACAGATATATACATATTATGGGACTTTTGCTACCAAAACCAAATCATTTATAAGTGAAGAGACTGCAAAGAAATGTAAAAAGGCTCATACTGGAGATTTGGTATTTGCAACAGTCAGTGAAAATGTAGATGATGTTTGTAAATGTGTTGCTTGGCTTGGTGACGAAGAAATATGTATTAGTGGTGATAGTTTGGCTTTTTGTCATAATCAAAATCCTAAGTATTTAGCATATTATTTTCAGACGAAAGCACTTGCAGACTATAAAAGGAGTAAAGTGACAGGAGCCAAAGTTATTAGATTGCATCAATCAAAATTGGAACAGTTTGTTATCCCTGTACCACCTCTTGCCGAACAAGAACGTATTGTCGCTATTCTTGATAAGTTTGAAACTTTGGTAAACGACTTATCGAAGGGGCTTCCTGCTGAAATAGCAGCAGTAAAAGAGCAATATGAGTATTACAAGAATAAATTGCTGTCATTCCCCAAATATAATTTAAGTGCATGAAATGGGACTTTCATTGAAAGAAATAGCTAAAACGCTTAAAGATGCCAATAAAAAGGTTCAATTAATATATGCCTTTAACGGTGTTGGAAAAACTCGCCTTTCCCAAGAGTTTAAAGAATTGGTTGCGCCTAAAGACGAAAGTGATGGTGATCAAAACGAATCTCCAATAAAATTTCTATATTATAATGCTTTTACTGAAGATTTGTTTTATTGGGACAACGATTTGGATAAGGACAGTGACAGAAAGCTGATAATACATCCTAATATTTTTACTGATTGGATATTCAAGGAACAAGGGCAGGAGGCTAATATCATTACAAATTTTCAGCATTATACCAATAATAAATTAACACCATCATTTAATGAAGAATATGCTACCAAGAATGCTGACAACAAAGAAGTTGTAGTGAAGGCTTATTCGGAAATAAAATTCTCATTAGAGCGTGGAAATGCAGAGAAAATAGATAATATTAAGATATCAAAGGGTGAGGAAAGCTGTTTAATATGGTGTGTATTTTATAGTTTGCTTAATTTGGTTGTAGATACTTTGAATGAACCTGAACCGGCAGAACGTGATACAAACAAATTCGATGAATTGAAATATGTCTTCATTGATGACCCGGTCAGTTCTTTAGATGAAAACCATTTAATAGAATTAGCGGTAAATATTGCAGATTTAGTCAAATCCAGCCAATCAGAAATAAAATTTATCATTACAACACATAGCCCATTATTCTACAATGTATTGTATAATGAATTTAACAATACGGAAAAGCATTATGGCTACAAACCTAAACATTCTGTAAAATATAGGTTGGAGCAACAGGGTGATGGCACTTATAATCTGTTAGAACAGTCTGACGATTCTCCATTCTCATATCATCTTTTCCTGTTAGCAGAACTCGAAAAAGCCATACAATCTGGTGATATAAGGAAGTATCATTTTAATTTCATACGTAATATATTGGAGAAAACATCCACATTTCTTGGATATAAACATTGGAAAGAACTTTTGCCTCATGAAGCCAGAGAATCGTACTACAATAGAATAGTTAATCTGTATGGTCATTCAAAACATGCTGGTGAAGAGATTTTGATGATACCTGAGAACGACAAAAAAGTATTGCGCTATCTTGTTAATGAGATTATAATACCTACTTATCATTTTAAAACAATTACAAACAATAGCCCAATAGAACAATAATGGCACAGTATAATACCATAATAGAATCAAACAATTTCATAGTACTTGACGAGTATGACAAGTACTACATGATGAACGATTCTCCTGCCGTTTACCAGAGCGAGGCATCGCTTGAACACGAATTTATTCAGGACTTGAGAAATAATGGTTATGAATATATTCCAGAACGTTTAACTCCTGAAATGTTGCTTACTAATGTGAGAGTACAGCTTCAGAACCTTAATAATGTTGTCTTTACGGATAATGAATGGAAACGTTATGTGGAAGAATACTTAGATAAACCAAGTGATAAATCGGAAGAGCGT
>CAMTMX010000145.1 GCA_947073495.1 uncultured Porphyromonadaceae bacterium | reverse complement strand
AGAGGCAGATACACTCTCCCTCGCTAAAGCTCGGGCACAGAACCATCACGACGCAGTGATTTTGGTGTTTTTTCTGACTCGAGTATCGGCAAAAGCTTCGCTTTTGAACTGAACAGCTCCGCGACATGGGAAACTCTTACGATTGTGGCTACGGGTACGAAGATGCATGCATTCTGATTGTGGCTACGGGTACGAAGATGCATGCATTCTGATTGTGGCTACGGGCAGGATGGGGGGAGACATATGATTGTGGCTGCGCGCACGATGCGATCCAAGGATCGCATAACTGAACAAATCGGGGGAAATAGAATTTTGAGGCTTGGGAGCAAAAGCTTTGCTTTTGAACAAATTTTGGGGCTTGGGAGCAAAAGCTTTGCTTTTGAACAAATTTTGGGGCTTGGAAGCAAAAGCTTTACTTTTGAACAGAACGGCTCCGCGCGGATTCCTAAATATGTCTAATCTTTTGTAGATTCATTTAAAAGTTCAGGGGGAGAACCGACATCGCGTCGGCTCTCCCCCTAAATAGCTAATAATTGGTTTAATTTTAGATAAAAGTATGAGAATTTTTGTTAATCCAAGTTGCTTTATTTCGTTTTGATACTGACACCTTTAGAGCTGATGGATACCGTGAGCGAATCCGGAGAGTTGGAATCGTCGGAGACCACATTTGCCTTGATGGAATCGGTAGAAACTGAATCGGTTGGGATTGCCTCTGTTACAGTTTCGTCTGTTTCATAAATTTCTTCGATTACTGAATTGTTCTGGCGTTCCTTTTCCCAACGTAGCTCATAAAGCCGATCCTGTTCGTGTGCAAGATTGATGATTCTTCCGGTGGAGAATGCTGCGGTAATGAACCCGAGAATCCATACCACGATAAGAGTGTTCCTGACTCCTTTGGGAAGCGGCGTATGCTTTTTGTTGAGACCCATGCGGACAAGGAGGTACAGAGGGATTCCAAGTGCGAGTATAGACCCGATGCCACAGATCACTCCCCACACCGGAATTGTGCCGGCTGCTTCATACCAGTCAGGCATTGACTCTCCGAAAAGAGTCCAACCCCAGCTGGTGCTGAACATTATCAGAGAGAAGACGCATCCTATTAAACCTATGATCATTGCCACAAGCAAGGGAATCGCTACAATGAGTCCGATTATCACTAAAATTCTGGCACAGACTCCAAAGAAAGTTGCCAAAGAATCACCTAAATTGGCAGAATGCTGAGGCGCGGAGGGTTGAAAACCTTGAGAATTTTCTTCGCGGAAATTGTCGGTGACTGTCTTCCCTATATTTTCAACAGTTGGTTGTTCTCCCATCATCTGCATCCTTTCGTATGGGGTGCGTGCCTCGGGCACTACTATCCACAGGATAAGATATGCTATTCCCATTGTAGCCACAGATAACACAGTGAGAAGCACAGTGAGAAGCCTCACTACAGTCGGATCGACATTGAGGTAGCATCCCAAGCCTGCACAGACTCCTCCGAGCATAGCATTTTGAGGGTCGCGGTATAATTTTTTCTTTTGTTTCGGCAATGGCGGAATATATGGGGGAGGGGTGACAGTTTCTTTATATTCCGCTTTTTCGCTGTCGATAGTGATGGTTTCATCTTCCTCGATCATTTCCTCCGGCTGCCCGACACGACGTATCACTTGCTCCACGTCTTGCGCCGTGATGATTGCGCTCCCCGACGAGGTCTGTTCGAGAAGAAGTTCGGCGATACGGCTTTCAATGTCGTTTACGAGTTCTCGCGAATCATCTTGCTTCGCAAACGCGTGTTCAATTGTGTCGAGATAGTCGCTAAGAAGGGTGTATGCATCGTCGTCGATAGTGAAGGGGAAACCTGCGACGTTGATATTGAATGTCTTTTTCATTATGGTTTAAGTTTAGGGCACAATCATGCCGCAAGATGATTATTGAAGATTTCTAAAATGGTTGACGTTTGCCACTATTTCATCCCATGCCGCCGACATTTCGGCGAGGGTCTCTTTCCCTGTATCGGTTATGAAATAGTATTTGCGAGGGGGACCTTTGGGACTCTCTTCCCATTCGTAGTTGAGTTTACCTTCTTTCCTCAGACGGTTGAGAAGGGTATAGAGAGTGCCTTCCACCACAATGAGGGAAGCCTCGCTGAGTCCGTTGATGATATCGGAAGGGTATGCCCTCTGTCTGTTAAGAAGAAGGAGGACACAATATTCAAGTATCCCTTTCCGCATCTGCGAACGGATGTTAGAGTCGGATGTTTTGGTTTTCTCGGTCATAAATAAAGTCAATTAAATGGTTGGAGAGGTTACATGCCACCTTTTCCGCCCTCACCTCCGGAAGATGCTCCTCCTTCCATCATTTCAAGGTCTGCTGCCGTACGCTTCACGTCTGCACGTAGACTTCCAAACCGGAAGGTGATACTGGCTCCGGCAGACCATTGTCGATTGCGGTTTTCGTTTGTGAATCTTGAAGTCTCGGAGATTTGGGTATAATGGTGTGTACGATAAGGTTGAAGAAAGTTTGATGCATTTACGGAAAAAGTCAACGCATCTTGGGGAAGGAACGATCTGCTCAACGACAATCCGTAGTAGCTGAAGCCGGATCCCTTGCTCTGCAGGTCTACCCATCCGCTTCCTGCACCACCGTAGGCGCTGAGCCGCATACGGAACGGGAATGTGTAGTCGAGATTCATATTGAAGTTTCCTGTCCAATCTGAATTTGATGCCTTAAGTTCAGGACTGTCAGCCATAAGGTCGACGTATGAGCCAGAAAGATAGATACCGACATTTAGCATCGGGACAGCAGACCACTGCAGGTTGAGGTTAGCCGTGGTGCGTTGGGAGTGTCCGATATTGGCGTATGTGGTATGAAGGATGTTGTCTTCGAAAAATTGATAATCGGAGATGCTGTTGTCGACTCGATTGTAGGAAATTCCGAAGCTGCCTCCGAGTCTACCCCCATAGTTTGAATAGGTGAGCGATACGTTGTTGCTCTTTTCGCTTTTCAGATCAGGATTACCATAGTTCACCTGGTTGATCGCCATCGTGTTGCGATAGGGGTTAAGCTGCCCGATGCCGGGGCGGGAAATTCTCATCTGGTAGGCAAGGCGTAGATTGGCGGCGTCGCCAATACGGTAGCTCGCGGCAAGATTCGGCACAAGGTCGTTGAGATAAGTGGTGAAGTCCGGATGATCGCCGATCTTATAATCAAGTCCCATTTTGGTGTATTCATATCTTAATCCCGCTTTGGCATTCCAACGCCCGTAGGTGCCCGAATAGGAGAGATAAGCCGCCATGATATCCTGGAACTGTTCAACCTTAACGCGATCCATCTCATCAAGACTCATGTCTGTTTCAGATAAGCCATAATAGGGTTTCGTGTCGGAACAGTCCCGGCTCCAGGTCCCTTTGAAGCCCGCCTCTATAAGATGGATCGACGACAGAGGGTTGGCATAATCGATCTGGAGGGAGTGGCGGCGGTTGAAATTGTCGCCGTCGTTACGTTCCCATGGAGTTTCTTCAACAAAGTTCTCCATATTGTATGTCCGGTTTTCGGTTTCATTTTCACGGGTGCCGTATCCGAAGATATAAGACCCTATCAGGTGGTGACCTTTCTTATGAAAAGTGTGCTGGAAAGATGCGTTTGTTCCCAACCACAGATTGTTGAACTTGTTGCGTGAATCACGGTCAAGACTCCATCTTATGGCATTTTCAAGCGATTCCATTCTCATGGAGGAAAGATTCGATGAATTGAAATCATTCTTTCCGATGTTGCCCTGCACGGTGAAAAGGTTCAGGGTGTCGGGTTCCCAGGAGAGATTGAGGTTTGCGCCAAGGTAGTTGAAATGATACTTTGACTTAGATTCGGAAATCTGATAACGGTCGTAGTCGTCGGTAAGGTTTTCAAGAATTGACTTCCCTGTATTGACATAACCCTGATCAATACTTTCATTGTAATTGAGATTGGCGCTTGCCGTGACATTATTGATTTTGGTCCTGCCATAGAACGCCAGTCCATAGGAATTAGTCGCAACGCGTGCCGAATAGTTGGTCATAAACCCTTCAAGACTCTGTTTCCCGATCGTGACAATGTTAAGAATGCCGCCGGTGCCTTCGGCATCGTATTTTGCCCCCGGCTCAGTGATCACCTCAATCTTCTTGATTGTGGCTGCCGGCATTGATTTCAGTATTGTGGAGACATCGCCTGAAAGCATAGGGTCTTCTTTGCCGTTGATAAGGATCTTGAAATTTGAATTTCCGTTGACTTTGATATTGTCTTCAGCATCGACTGTGACCATGGGCACTTTCCGAAGCATCTCGATCGTGCTGTTGGTCTGGGATTCCGGATCGTCTTCCACATTATATGTGAGAGTGGCGCCGTCGCTTTCCACAAGTTTTTTCTTGGCAATGATCACGACCTCGTCAAGAGTCTCGTCGTCGGGAGAAAGGGCTATCGCGCCCAGGCCCGCCGACGGCGAGTCTTTTGACAGAGAGAAATGTCGTTGAGCATCCTTCATGCCTATATATTCAATTTTCATAATGTAATCTCCATCAGAGGGGAGCAGCTGATTGAAATATCCTTCTGCATCGGTGACATTGAATGCGGCGGGGGTCACGGTGTCGGTAGAAAGAAAAATCCTGTATGTGGCTCCCGGACAGGTTTCACCATCGGGTTTGCTGATCACTTTTCCGCTGACTTTATAGTCAACGCAAAGAGCGGGTAAGGATATTGTTGACATCAACAAGGTAAGAGCAATGATTCGTTTCGTCGTTAAAAATAAATTTGACATCTCTATAGTAATGTTATTGGTTAGTCCGCCGTTAGCCTTTATAGTGGGAAATATCAGATTTGTCGCTATTTCAGACATCGAAAGACGGGTTACTATATTTAGACGTGAGAAATTCATTTTTGTGACATTCTTTAACTAAAATTATATTATTCTTACTCAGAAACCTCCGTTTGATCCTTTCAGGGAAGATTTGTCGTCGTTGCTTATCGAGACTGCTGTCTTCTTGACATCGCTTTTCAGCGATCCGAATCTCCAACTGAGAGACAAGCCCACATTCCAATTTTCGTTTTTGTTTTTAAACGTTGAATAATATCCTTGTATCTCAGTGACAGACTTGTAGATGTTATGCTTTTGTAAGAAGTTGTTGGCGTTGACCGTGACAGTCAGGGCTTCGTCTTTAAGGAACCCTTTGCTTATCCCCAATCCATAGTAGTGCCATCCGCTGTTGTAGCCGTCGAGATGATAGCCGCGAGTGCTTTGACCGCCGTAGACGTTGAATTTGAATCCGGACGAAAGAGAATAGTTCCAGTTGGCTCCGTAGTTGAGATTCCAGCCTGCATTGCTCAGACTTTCTTCGGGAGAGGAGAACATCTGTCGGGTGAGTCGCGCATTTACAGAAAGTTGCATCCTGGGGATAATTGTCCAGTTGAGGAATCCGAAAAACGCGAGGCTACGGTTGTGTCCGATGTTTGCGTAAGTTTCGCAAAATGTGTTTCCATCCATAAAATATTTGTGGGCGATCGCATTGTCGATAGAGGAATATTCCAACCCGATATTGCCGCCAAACACTCTCCCGAAATTAGAATATGTGAGCGATATTTTGTTGGCACGTTCGCTCGACAGGTCCGGATTGCCTGACTCTACATAATTCGGGATATAGTTCTGCCTGAACGGATTGATCTGACTGAGGGAGGGGCGGGAAATTCTCATCTGATATGCGAGACGCAGATTGGAAGCCGGTGAGAACATATAAGATATCGCAGCATTGGGCACAAGGTCATTGAGATGGTTTATGAAGTCGGGATTGTCACCAGTGTGAAAATCAATACCCATGCGGGTGTGTTCATAGCGCACGCCTGCGTTGAATGACAGTGAG
>CAMTMX010000144.1 GCA_947073495.1 uncultured Porphyromonadaceae bacterium | reverse complement strand
GCGGTCTCGGAGAGACCGCTGTCCCCTGAAACAATTGGCAATTACTAATTGCAGAAGATTTCCCTGAATTACCAATTGCTGATGACTTAAAAAAATTTCTAATTACTAATTTCCCATTACTAATTGTATAGAGTGCCAATGGCAACGAGAGTGTGAGGTAACAGGCGAAAGGACCGGGGTTGTAGAAGGTGCCCGTGAAAGGGTACAGACGGTTGCCGCTCGGCTCCAGACCGGACAGCTGCAGCAGCCCCTCCACACCCTCGTAGACTGCCGCCAATAAAATCAAGAACACAATGACCTTCTGTAATCTCATGTCACGATCGAACCGATATCTTTAAAAGGTCAGCATTCAATAAAAAATCTGGCGGCGGGAGGCGACGTCATACATGAAAATACGCTCGTCCTTACCCCTCGTGTGGTTCCTGAGATAGAGCAAAGCGTCTGTTGGTACGTTGTCATATACGAGGCTGTCGGATCTCGCAGTATGGGAACCGAGCGAACTCCATCCGGCACCATCCGTGTCCCAGTAAAACAGCTCGTATGTGTCGCCTTCGCGTATGAAGTTGTCGCGGTTGCGCGGTGCATAGACCACACTCCCGATACTCACGTTCCTGCCGAAGTCAAGACCTACCCAGCCGCCTGACGGGTACATGTAGTCGAAAGATGTATAAGGGTCTCCATCAAACACGGACGCTATCCCCCTCTCAGAGACATTACCCCACGGCATGTCGGTCCCTATCGGTTTCCCCGTTAATTTCTGACCGGACCCGTCGGTGGGATATAACTCCAGCTCCGCGATGTTGCAGTAAGAGTTGTCCGCGCCACGGTATCTGACATACCTGTATTTCTTTCCCGGACTTACGGTTACTTTGGTGAAAAGGCGGAAGGGTTCATTCGCTATCGTAAGGATGGTGTCGGGATCGCTGAACGCAGGGTTGTCAGACACCTCCACCACCCCTCCGACCATCCTGTCGGCGAATTCACCGATCTCGGGGGTATATTTCCTGAAGAGAGAGACGCTTCCTTTTCTTTCGTTGTCCCTGATAAGTCTTATGCCGGATTCCGTTATAAGGAAAGGTCCGTAGACGGGCTTGACCTTCCCGTCGCCGTCCAGCCTTCCCGCCATGGCGACCCTTCCTGTCGCCACTGTCCCGAACCCCACGCCGCCGTTGCCCGTCCGTTTTCCGCGAGCCACCGGTATCCATTCCTGACGCGACGAAGCGCAGAGGTAGTAATCCCCGGCGTCTCCTTTCAGCACGTCATCCGGCAATGAGAGTTCACGGGTCACAGCTGACAGATAACCGGCTGTCACGTCCCTGTCACCGGAGAAACATTCCCGGTTCACCTTGAGGAACTTCACATCATGGTCTTCGGAAGGTATGAGCAGGGAGTCCTGGTATATGTATACCTTCCCGCCCTCGCCGATGACCGCCGCCCAGAAGTGTGGAGCGTTGCCGTTCCCCCTTACGGGAACCCTGTCGGTGGTGCATGGTATTCCGGCAGCCCTGAAGAAGAAGGTTACCCTGTCGGCATAGTCCAGGCAGTCACCGACGGTCAGATCCGTCATGGCTGCGCCGAGGCGCGGTCCGGGAGGGAAATCACCGTTCCATTCAAACGGCTGCATGAGCCTTCCGACCGCCACAGCGGCGTTCTCCACCTTGTCCATCCCCTCCAGTGCCGCTATTGAGTCGAGCTGCCTCATCCATTTTTGCTGAATACCCCTTCTCCAGCCGCGGGACACAGCCTCGTCCGCCACCCTGTAGGGCAGCACGAAATCACGGAACGTCGCGAAGTCAAGGGTCTTTGCCCAGGGCCATCTCCGCCGGGCGAGGAAAGCCGCCTCGATGTCGTCCACGAGGAAGGCGGAGTCAAGGGTGGCGAGGTCAGGTCTCAGCATCGATTGTTGGTATACCCTTCCGTATATCCGTGCAAGGGAATCCACCGTCTCCTTGCCGTGGTCGCGACATGCAGTCAGTTCCCTGAACATCGCCACACGGGTTGAGATGTCAAGGGAATCATAACCGCTTTTACCTCTCATATTGGAGACAATCCATTCAGCAGCCTCCAACTTTTCGGGGTCGTCCTGTTCCCTGAAATGTCGGATGGCATTCATGATCTCCACTCGGTTGTCACCCGCCTCTTCGAGCGCCTTATCCAAGGAGGCTGGGCCAGAGACTGTACATCCGGGTATAAGTAGTACCTGCGGCATTAAGAAGACAATAAGGAAGGCATGTTTAGGAATCTTCATAAGTTGCACTTCTGACTAAAGGGTTATGGTTCATCTCGTTGTGGATGTACTCATTCTTTCATTGTGTAACAAAGGAGGACCGTACCATCGTTCCGGATTATGGAATCGGCTATATGAGGTGGCTTATTGAATCCAGATTTCAGTTGAGTGTCAAGAAAATCAGCACCGAAATTATAGATTGTATAGAATTTGCCGTTGTAGGATTCATCAGGACAAATGAACAGATTGTTGAAATCAGTATTAGAATTGAAATATTTTTTAGATGTCACCTTGTCATATACACAGACCTCTCCATTCTGTCCCTCTTTTATTGTGAAGACAACATATCTACCGGCATCAAGGGGAGTTGAGACAAGGAATTTATATCCGTTGTTGTCAATGAAGTCAAGAGCCTCAGTAAGTTGCATATCTTTTATTTCAGCCTGATTAAAAGGTTTTGAGGTTGTCACCGATACATTCCCCACCACATGGCCGTCTCGGGAATCCAACAGGGTATATCCGTTATATCCGTACGAACCATAAGATATTGTGCCGTCTCCTCCTTTCATAAGCTGAGGCATCTGGATTTTGTCTCTGCCATTTATATATGGCAATAAGGAGTCGATGATTTTGAGAGTGCTGTCTGCCAGATAAATTCTGGATCCGTCAGAGGCATCTGTTTGTGTTGCTCCCTCTATCGGCAGTTCGCATAAAAGAAAATTTCCGTTGTTCAACTTCCTCATGCCTCCAACGGTAATGGGTGTATCATAGTTTTTTATGAAACTTCCATCCCTGATGTCATATTTGTTTATCTTTTTTGCATAATTGTCGACTGTGTATAATGCTGAATCGGAAATCGAGAAGCAGCCAATTTCCAGATACTCTCCCGGACCTTTGCCGGTTGCATCGATTTGATAGAGATAATCACCGGAGGGAGAATACGCGTGGATTATATTTCTATGTTGATCCAGGATGAAATACCCCTGACCGTTTATCTGAAGATCATCCACATGCGCAATGGGATGATCAATAGAGCCGTATAGGGGAATAAACATAAGAGAATCCAATATTGATGGAATCAGGCTATGGCTGTCTGCGCCGGAATAAGAGATAGACAATATCTCGTTTATCCCGACATTCCCGTCATGGTTCTTGTTGCCACAGGCGCTCATGGATGCCAGTAATATGAAGGGGATCGCTAACTGTTTTATGTGCATTTTGATAGTGATAAAATGATATGAAGGGTGTCGCAAAACTCATAAGTCATCAATGCTCTTCAAAATAGAGTGGTTGATATTTAGAATATTGAGATATTCAAATTTACTAAAAATGAGGTTCTGCAATACCCTTCGTGTCGTTATTGACATTTTAATAAGATTTGCAATCCTGTCAGCAATTTGAAAAGCGGGGCACTTATCTGCAGATTGCACTTACAAAACTTAACTGTCTCGCATGCTTAAAGTATGGGTTATTATCCGTGGAGATTGCATTTTCTGGAATTGCATCCAGATCCACCGCCTTGACAAGTTATTACCTGAAAAGTGCATTTCCCTCCACCAGGAAGTTTTGCACCGCAGCTAAATCTGCCTGATTCAATCCCGTTTGAATATTCCCAACCGGATTCTTGTTCCGAAAGCGCCTCGATATTGGCGATCTCATCGGGTGTGAACTGATGGCGGGGAGTGCTGTTCCCGGCGAGGAAACAGCCTCCACCTGTGAGGGCTGCGAATGCAAGCCCAAATAACAATTTCTTTTTCATGAGTCAAGAAATTAGGGTTTATAAATTGGGTTTATTATCACTCCGGACAATTCGATTTGACTGTCCGTTTTTTTATTTTCGAAAAGGATGGAGATTGCCAGAAGACATGCCTCTTATTCCTTGCCACTGACTGTTGCACATGCCCGATGTCTTTACACATACTGGTAAATATTGCCGCGCGTAAGGATATTGCGACATGATTTTCTGTTGGTATCTATATAAGTGTTATTTTTAGAACCACAAAGTCTTCTTCATCCTTGATGTTCTCTTTGCCCGAAACTTTTATATCCTGCTGCTCGATATTTCCAACAAATTCTTTGGCCTTATCTCCTTCAATAATTGAATATACATGTGTGTTGTCGGAATATCCAAGAAGTGGAAATTTGATGGTACTGTCATTGTATAAACGACATTTCTTTACATTTCCGGATAGCCTGTCATAGAAAAGCGCATACATATTCTTGACATCGTTACTCTGTTTTACTATTTCAATTATATATTTGTCTGTTATGACAGTTCTGATTGGTATTGGCAGATCTGACGTCAACAGTTGATGCGCATTCTTTTCATTGGATTCTTTGAAGTCATTTAATTTGTTAAAATCTTCGCCATCACCCAGATATTCAAATTCATATTTCGGGTTTAGACTGTAATTATCGTCAGGGTTCATACAATAGATATATTTAGACAAATGGGGCGGCGTGAATAGGATAGAGTCCCTGGATTTATAAAAACAATGATCCTGCATTGAGATTGGGGCGACAGCACCTTTCTCAAAAGGTATCCACCAGGTCCATTCCCGACTTTACCTATAGAGTTTGATAAAGGCAAGCCGTTGGAGTCAAAAATAAAAATATAATTTCTGATGTCTTGTACTATTGTTTTATCTTTAAATACATAAAAACTTTTTATACCCTTTGGATAGTCGATATCTGAAAAAATCAAAGGTGAAATTTCCACCTCCGATATCAGATCTTTTGACTCGCAGGTTGGGACATTAAAAAGCTAATTTGATCATACCTGGTGGCGTTTTTGTTACATCCGATGAAAATAAAGACAACAGTTAATATTATCAATGTATATTTAGCAGATATTTTCATTTTAATAAATATGGTAAAAGATTAAAGTGTTGTTGGTAATCACAAATATAGGTCAACCCGTCAAAGAAACAACCTTTTGAGGAGATGGCTATGAAAGCAAACCCTATGAAATGTTTTCTTGCAAGAGGAAATAATTGGAGTGTTGTTACAACAATTACGACATCAAACTTTCATCTCCAAACCAAAAGTTTCATATTTAATAAATTTTAACAATTATATTATATTGATTACCAACATCTTGTAAATTTTGTAATTTTAATTTTGGAACATCAATCTTCAAACTTTCATTTTCGGCAAAATCATAACACCTTAAGGAGCTTGCGGACATATATACCTATGTTGGTTTCATGTTTATCAATACCAAGTTTTTTCTTATGGCGCTACTCATATTCACATGACTCCTTAATTATCGAATGATAGTTTTTGCTTCGTCTCTCATCTGCTCGATTGCCGGAGAAGAAACTTTCTCTTTTGTGGTCAGCAGGATTTTTGCTTCCCTTAGTGCTGCGGCGGAATCTGTAGGCTCTTTCAGGTAAAGCTTCATCAGGAGGTAATGCGGATAAAGCCGGTTGGGGCACCTCAGCGTGCTGCGGTGGAGGTAGTGTTCCGCACTGTCGCGCATATAGAGTTCAGTGTAGTTCTTGCCGATGATGTTCAATGGCATCGGGTCGGAGGAATGATGAAGCAGATCCATCATCACTTCGTTAGATTTCTCCCACTGTCCGCTCTTGTGTAGTGCCAATCCGGTCTGGAATGGCAAGTTCTGGTCAAACTTTTTGCAATCGATGGCAAGAAAAGCTGTTGACGAAAAAACAAAAGCAATAAAAAGCAGCTTCAAAAGAAGTGTCGGGGTTAG
>CAMTMX010000143.1 GCA_947073495.1 uncultured Porphyromonadaceae bacterium | reverse complement strand
GGCGCGGTCGAGGTCATGGAAAACCATCAACCGATGCAGGTGCTGTCAGGCATATCATTCTCAGATAAGGCAGCTATCAACCTAAAACTGAAAAACAAGGCTAAGGCAACGAGGTCTTTCCACGGCGATGCCGGAGGCGGCTATTCATGGCAACCCGACGGTGCTATATGGGATGGCGAACTGTTCGCTATGGCTGTAATGCCTAATTTCCAGAATATAACGACTTTCAAGACAAACAATATCGGTGAAGACCTATCGGCGCAGGCAACCGACTTCTTTGCCTCCCGACGCGGGACAGGACTAAACCGGTATGTCGGTGTGTCGCTCCCCGGTGTACCCAATCTCAGCCGGAAACGCACGCTGTTCAACCGCTCTGCGCTTGTTTCGGCCAATGCGCTGTGGAAACTCGGGCGTGGTGAGTTCAAGGTACAGCTTGACTACTCTTTCAATCGCGTTACGGCAGACGCAGCCAACATAACGACATATTTTTTGAATGAGGGGAATCGTGTTGTCACCGAGAACCGTAGCGGCGTGGATCGTTCACACGCGCTGTCGGGCAAATTCATATATGAGCTGAACCAAAAGACTGCGTTCATCAACAACACGCTGAAAACCAACATCGATTGGGATGATGTGTGCCTCGGCGTCACAGGTTCTTTGCCAAACGACCAGACAGCGTCGCTTCCCGACTACTATGTAGGCAACGATTTCAAAATCATAAAGCGTTTCAATGGCAAACATCTCGTAACTTTCACGAGCAAAAACGAATGGGAGTCATTGCCGCAGACCCTTTCCGTGTCAATAAATGACGGACCAATGCGTGAGCAAAAATTAAACAATGTGCGTCAGCAGGTCAATGACCATGCTTTCTATACCAACGAGAGTGCGGCTTACGCCTTTTCCGTCAAGGGTATCACAATCAGTCTTGAAGGAGGTGTTAAAGGATATGTCAGGACCATGAAGTCAGAGTTACCTGATATGCCAGAGGAAATTCCCGGCACAACGACGAATGTACTGAACACAAACTATTTCACGGTATATGCTACCCCCAAATTTGAGTATTGGGTGAAACGAGTCAATTTCTCGCTCAGTGCTCCCGTCAGCTTTGCTCTCTATACTTTCGACAAGGCTCTCGCCAACCGCAGTGAGGTTTATTTCTCTCCGTCGCTAAGCATGAACTGGAAACCGAACAACCGCTTTTCGATGGGAGTACGCGGTGGAACCGGACGGTCTCCGATGGATCTGAGCATGATACAGCCCGGTTATGTAATGACTAACTATCGCTCGTTCCGCCGTGGTGTGGATGATTTCTACAATTCCACTTCGCAGAACGTGTCTGCCAATATCTCTTACAAGCATACACGGCGCGGACTGTTCGCCAACGCTTTCGTGACGCAGTCGTGGAGCCACAATCCTTATACCTTGGCGCAGCAACTTTACGGCGACTATGTGGTCTATTCCTACACATCGGCAAAATGCGACGGGCAGATGCTTATGGCAAACGGAAACATCGGCAAGACTCTCGATTTCATGCGAGGCAGTGCAAACGTAAACGGCTCGTTCAGTCGCCACGAATCACATCTTATCTCGGAGAACAGTGTGGTAAATTCTGTCGGTACTTCATGGTCGGTCGGAGTAAAAGTCAACGGTTCGCCGCTTCGCTGGCTCAGTTTCGACTATCGTTTCGATTGGGCTTCGAGCCGTCTGGCAATGAACGGCACAAATGCCTCGTGGCTCGGCAGCATGGAAAATGAATTGCTGCTCAATATTATGTATCACAAAAAATGGGAGTGGCACATAAGCGGCGAGCACTACCGCAACGAACTTACCACCGACCAATTTAAAAACGTGTTCCTGCTCGATACAAAAGTAATCTACAAGCTCAACAAGCGACTGGAACTGTCAGCCTCGTTGAGCAACATATTCAATCAGCGCACATACAACTATACAACATACAATCAGCTTACCACTTTCGAGAGCCAGCGCCGGCTCCGAGGTCGTGAGCTTCTAATCTCAATATCCCTCAGAAAATGAACAGACTAATCACATCAATCATCGTGTGCTTTGCGGTGATGGCTGCAATGGCACAGAAAGCACAAATAGAGGTTGGATATGAATATCATTTTTTCGACCCAAGGGGAATAGAAAAAAGACAGGATTTCAGACTTCTTGCCAGGCAGGATTTCTCGAAATTTTACAATAGCCATACACAATGGCTTGACTCAACACGTTGCACTAAAGATGGTGATCAATGGTATAACCAGCAAGCGTTATTAATGATGGGGGAACTTATGCAAAAATCCAGAGAAGAGCGAGAGGCGATTCTTAACAGTTCTCCGGTTGGTCGGCCTGTCGATCTTTATGTTGTAAGGGATAAAGACAAGTTCAAAGTCTGGGATATGGTTTATAATGAATTTCGCAAATATTCCGAGCCAATAGAGGAACGTGTATGGACTATTGTTGATGACTCCACAAAGACGATATTAGGTTATGACTGTATTATGGCGACTGCCAACTATCATGGTCGTAATTGGACTGCGTGGTTCACACCCGAAGTTCCAATGAACACAGGACCATGGAAACTGCTCGGACTGCCCGGGCTGATATTAGAAGCCATTGATAGTACAGGTCAACATCATTTCACAGCCAATGGTATTCAATCAGTCAATATGCCTATTTCCAAAGTCTATGAACCATTTTCTTATGAGAAGACCACAAGAAAGGAGTTTCTGAAGCTTTGTCGATATAGATATGATAATATTCAGGGCATGAGTGATATGCACTTTGGCGGTAACGGTCCTCGTCTTTCTCAGGAAAAAATTGATTATGAAAGCGGGAAAGAAGGATTCGACCTGCTTGAAACCGATTACAAATGATCATAATGAAAAACAATACTCACATCACCGTGACCGGCTCAATGAATTTATCGAGAGCTTCGACGAGCCTGCAAATGCATCGTTAATCCACATAGAAAAAGATAGCCGGCTAATCAATGAAATATGCTGTAAATCACTAAATTTTTTTGATTATTTTTTGTAACTTTGCAATCATAATGGCTACCTCGATGAAAGAAAACGAAAATAAAAATATGCTCGAACCTATCAATGGCGGCGATAGTTCTCCATTGCTACCGATAGAGAGTCTGATACATGTATACGCAGCCAACAGGTAATGCTGGACAGCGATTTGGCCCGACTGTATGGTGTGGAGACACGTGTCCTCAATCAGGCAGTGAAACGTAATATTGAAAGATTCCCTGAAGACTTTATGTTTCAGCTCACTAAAGAAGAATGTTTAAAATCACAAATTGTGATCTTAAACACAGCACGTGGACAACATCTCAAATATATGCCTTATGCGTTCACTGAAAATGGGGTTGCTATGCTAAGTAGTGTGCTCCGATCCAAAACGGCTATTGAGGTAAATATCCGAATTATGAGGGCGTTTACTTCGATGCGTAGCTTTATGATGAATAACGCGCATGTATTTCAGCGTCTGGAAACTGTTGAACATCATCAATTACTCTTGCAGGAGCATTTATCGGAACATGATAGAAAATTTGAAGAGATACTGACGCGACTTGATGATAAGGATTCCGAGCCTATAGAAGGGTTCTTCTTTGAGGGACAGATATTTGATGCGTACACACTTATTTCTGACTTAATCAGAAAAGCCAAAAATAGAATTATTCTCATAGACAATTATGTGGATGACCGAATACTGAAAGTCCTGACAAAGCGTAAGGAGGGTGTATCGGCGACAATCTATACAGACCCACGCCATTCTCAAATAAGCAATGATCTACGTCGTCATAACGCCCAGTATCCTCATATAGAAGTTAGGAACTGCACAAACGTGCATGACCGGTTTCTCATTGTAGATAATACCGTTTATTTCATTGGCGGTTCAATAAAAGACCTTGGGAAGAAAATTGTTGCATTCAGCCAGATGCACCAAAATCCGGAAGACATTCTTTCAAAACTGAGATAATATTCAATGTCGCAATTTGCGACATTGAACACATCATATAGGCTCTGCTTCGGCAGGGCTTTTTTTGTTTCCGACACTACGAAATTGCTCGGAAGACTTTATCAGCCATTTTGAGAGGTGTCTCGGATCCTCTCTTCTTCATATTCAGATTATGTAAGATCTTTGCTTAAAAAAATATCAAGCACCGGAAAAATCCGCTGATCCCAAAATCCGCTGATCCGCCTTTCATTATTTGGGATTGTTACAACGAAAAAGGGTTATCGTTTGATAACCCTTTGAGTGATTCGTGCAGGATTCAAACCTGCAACCTTCTGATCCGTAGTCAGATGCTCTATTCAGTTGAGCTAACGAACCATTTTGTTTCAGTGCAAATGTTTCTCATTTGCGAGTGCAAAATTACTATTTTTTTTCTGAAACCACAAATTTTTTTTGAATAATATTTTCAAAAAAATAGGGTTACTTTTGCAGTGCCTGTGATTTTTGGAATTGGAGGCGTTGATTTGCAGATTGTTATGCTTCCGCCTAACACTTCGCTCCATTTCCCTGTGATTCTGTTTTGAATCGATGCAGCCACTGTCTCAAGCAATTTTCTGGGATGATTCATTTCTTCTTCAACAATTCCGTATAGCTCGGCATAAGAAATTGTGGCCGACAAATCATCATCCATGACATTTTCAGAGAAGGGGATGCGCACGGTCAAGGTGACAGAAAAGTCGTTGCCGACCTTATTTTCCTGGCTGAACACGCCATGGTGTGCATGAAAATGAAGGTCGGCAAGTGATATTTCAAATTCTTTCATGTGAATTTGCTGAAATGTAGTTATGAGGGTATTTGCCCGATTGTGTTTAACATTCCACAGGAATTTTTTCTACTCTGCGCTGGTGGCGCCCCCCCTCGAAGTTTGCTTCGAGATAGGCATCAACAATTTTTTTTGCATTGTCGGAGTCGATAAATCTTGCAGGCATCACAAGGAAGTTGGCATCGTTATGCTGGCGGGCGAGAGCAGCCAGCTCAGGCAACCAGCAGAGGGCGGCGCGTATTTTCTGATGCTTGTTGAGGGTGATCTGTATTCCATTGCCGGAGCCGCACATTGCCACTCCGAAATCGCAGTCGCCGTTTTCAACTGCACGTGCAGCCGGGTGAGCAAAGTCTGCGTAGTCGCAAGAGTCGGGTGAGAAGGTTCCGAAATCTAACACCTCATACCCCTTTTCTTCAAGATAAGGTTTAATTATCTGTTTTAGGTCGAAGCCAGCATGGTCGGATGCCATTGCAATTTTTGTCATAATGATGGTCAGTTAAATATAGTTAGGTTAACAGATGTGTGTGTCAACTTTTAAGTTGTGTCTGATTGTTTTCGATGAAAGAGTCTCTATCTTCCGCTTTAAGAGAAGGCGAAGATTCAGAAGAGTCTGTTTTCTGAAATTTAGAAGCTCCTCCACTGAAAATCTTGCTTGTGAAGGCGAATCTCACAAGCAGGTAATTCACCGGTATGCAAATTGCCATAGCAGGAAGAAGAGCAAGTGTCATTCCTACAATCTGTTGGAAAATGGCCACCAGTCCTGTTTGAAGCCCCATGTTGAATAGATGGCTCAAAGTGAATCCAAGACCTTTTTTTGCATTAGGGCGTGTGTGGAATGTGAAATAGCTGGAGAGGAAAAAATTCACGATGAAACTTAAAGCATAGCTTATCATCGACGACGGCACCGCCTTCACTCCCACGACGTGCACAAACACGACATAGAAACCATATTGCAGCACTGTGGCCAAAGCTCCGACAAGCCCGAATCTTATGATTTCAGAAAAACGGCTGTTGCTGTTTATAATTTTCTTAAGATTCATTGCTATGCGTCTGGATTATTGACATTGGCCGAATCGCAATCTTTGGCGAACTGTGTGTTTATTCCCTCAATAAAATCGAGAAGATCAGACTTGCCTGTGCCCTTTTCGGAAGAGGTTATAAACACGGGGGGAAGTTCCTCCCACTTTTTTAATAACTCCTTTTTATAATCCTCTACTTTAGTCTTACATGCATTC
>CAMTMX010000142.1 GCA_947073495.1 uncultured Porphyromonadaceae bacterium | reverse complement strand
TGGTGTCCATCTCAAAGTCCCCCGGCGTTGAACCGTTCCGCTCAGGAGGCCGCTCATCTATCATGGTTCTATTCTTCACAGCATTGTATGGCTGTGTTGCTTGTCGTTTCCTATGTTTGAGCTGATGTCGGCAATGTTTCCATAGGTCTTCGCCTGCAGCCCGGTCTGCCCGGATATACGCATAAATTGTCTCAATGCAGACACATCTTTCGCCTTTCTTCTGAAGATGTCCGACAATCTGGGCCGGTGACCCTTGCTCCCTGGTGACTTTCTCGCGTATGAATTTACGCAATTCAATGGTTAAGTTGTGGTAGTTCTGTAACCTACGCTTGCGGTCGTCGGCTTTGACTTGCGCTTGCTTACAGTGGTAGAAAAGTTGGAACATTCTACTGAACACCCTATTTAATTGTTCAGAAACCTCTAAACGTTTATGCAACATCAGACGTTTTTTAATAGAAGCAAATAGATTTGTTTGCTTGCCTCAGATCAAACATAAAACAATTATACTATGTGGTTAAAATTCTTTATCGGCGCGTTATGCGCACTCATAATTGGCATAATTTTTTCCGGAATCAACAGTTGGACAAAGGGCCTAAAGCCTGATTTGAGAATTGTCATAAAGACTATAGTGTTTATTGCTGTCATGGCGCTCACAGGATAATGTTTCACTATATTTCCGTGGCAATCTTAAGACGCTGCTATGACAACAGGCATTATATATGCCTCCCTTACTATTCTCAGATTTCCGCTATCAACAAAGTGAAGCCAACTTTTCAACACTGCGCCAACCATTGAAGAGTTGAATTGTTAATATTTATATAGGATAGTTAAGAGCAACTTTATCCAACCGGCTATCCGTTATCAGATTTTAATATAACTCAAATCCTACATATATGAATTTCAACAATTTCACAATCAAATCGCAGGAAGTGGTTCAGAAAGCGATCGAGCTCACCCGCCAAAGCGGTCAGCAACAGATTGAGCCTGTCCATATTCTTAAGGCATTGATCTCTGAAAGCGAGACGATTGTCAACTTTGTGTTTCAGAAGTTGGGTGCGAACCTTAACTCCGTCACAATGGCTCTCGACAAAGAGATTCAATCGCTTCCGAAAGTGTCCGGCGGTGAAGTCTTTTTAAGCCGGGAGTCTAACGATGCCCTTCAGAAAGCCATTGATTTTTCAAAGTCGATGGGCGATGAATATGTCTCTGTCGAATCCGTTCTTATGGGAATTCTGAAGACAAAATGTAAGGCATCTCAGATACTAAAAGATGCAGGTGTCACAGAAGACGGGCTCAAGGCTGCCATCAATGAACTTCGCAAAGGCAACAAGGTCACTCAGCAAAGTGCGGAAGAATCTTATCAGGCACTCAGCAAATATGCAATCAACCTTAACGATCGCGCCCGCAACGGCAAACTCGATCCGGTTATAGGCAGGGATGAAGAGATCCGCCGGGTATTACAGATCCTTTCCCGGCGCACAAAAAACAACCCGATGCTCGTAGGTGAGCCCGGTACAGGTAAGACCGCTATTGCCGAAGGGCTTGCTCATCGAATTGTCAGAGGTGACGTTCCTGAAAACCTTAAGACAAAACAGATCTATTCTCTTGATATGGGTGCACTCGTTGCCGGTGCAAAATATAAGGGAGAGTTTGAGGAACGCCTTAAGGCGATTGTCAATGAAGTCACACAAAGCGATGGCGAGATAATTCTTTTCATAGATGAAATCCATACTCTTGTCGGGGCCGGTAAAGGGGAAGGCGCCATGGATGCCGCCAATATCCTGAAACCTGCTCTCGCCCGCGGTGAATTGCGTTCAATCGGAGCCACTACTCTTGATGAATATCAGAAATATTTTGAAAAGGATAAAGCTCTTGAACGCCGTTTCCAAAAGGTGATGGTTGATGAGCCGGATGAACTGTCGGCAATCTCAATTCTCCGTGGTCTTAAGGAAAGATATGAGAACCACCACAAGGTACGTATCATGGACGAGGCTATTATCGCTGCAGTTCAGTTGAGCGTAAGATATATCACCGACCGGTTCCTTCCTGACAAGGCTATCGACCTTATCGATGAGGCTGCTTCAAAACTGCGTCTTGAAATGGACTCCATGCCCCAGGCTCTTGATGAGGCTTCCCGCAAAATCAAACAACTCGAGATCGAACGTGAGGCAATCAAACGTGAAGGGGACAAATATAAGATAAAGGAGATTGACGAAGATCTCGCAAACCTTCGTGACACAGAAAAGTCTCTAAAAGCCAAATGGATTGCAGAGAAAGCTGAAATCGATAAGATACAGAAGAACAAGATTGAGATCGAACAGCTTAACCACGAAGCGGAGGTGGCGGAACGTGAAGGCGACTATGCAAAGGTTGCAGAGATCCGTTACAGCAAGATAAAACAGAAGGAAGACGAAAATATCGCCACTCAGGAGAAACTTAAACAGCTTCAGGGTGAAGGCGCCATGATAAAGGAAGAGGTGGATGCGGAAGATATCGCTGAGATCGTAAGCCGCTGGACCGGTATTCCTGTTAAGAAGATGGCTCAGAGTGAAAAGGAAAAGCTTCTTCATCTTGAAGAAGAGCTGCACAAACGTGTGATTGGTCAGGATGCGGCTATCCAGGCTGTCAGTGATGCAGTCCGAAGATCTCGCGCAGGCCTCAACGATCCACGCCGCCCTATCGGCTCGTTCATATTCCTTGGCACTACCGGTGTCGGCAAAACAGAACTTGCAAAGGCTTTGGCTGAATATCTGTTTGACGATGAAGACATGATGACTCGTATCGATATGTCGGAATATATGGAGAAACATTCCGTATCCCGACTTGTCGGAGCGCCTCCGGGATATGTAGGCTATGAAGAAGGGGGGCAGCTTACAGAAGCTGTCAGACGCAAGCCCTACAGTGTTGTCCTCTTTGACGAGATTGAAAAAGCCAACCCCGATGTCTTCAACATACTCCTTCAGGTTCTTGACGACGGTCGTCTAACCGACAACAAGGGTCGTTTCATCAACTTCAAGAATACGATCATAATTATGACCACCAACGAAGGATCTCCGATTATTCGTCAGAACTTCGCTGATATGAAAGATGACAATCGTGAAGAAGTCATTTCAAAGACCAAACAGGATGTGATGGATCTTCTCAAGATGAAGATACGGCCGGAGTTCCTCAACCGTATTGACGAGATTGTATTGTTCACACCTCTTGACAAGAAAGAGATTCAGGAAATTGTAGACCTTCAGGTCAATAGTGTCCGGAAGATGCTCGCTGCAAACGGTGTGAAACTCGAAGTGACGAAGCCGGCTCTCGAACTCCTTGCAGAAGATGGCTACGATCCTGAATTCGGAGCGCGTCCTGTGAAGAGAACAATTCAACGGCTTGTGCTTAACCAGCTCTCAAAAGACATTCTGGCTCAGAAAGTCAACCGCGACAAACCGATCAGGATTGATGTCAAAGACGACCAGCTCGTCTTCTCAAACGACTGACAACCTATTACTGGAGTTGATAATTGATAATTGAATGAAAAATGCGACACCTCTCGTGTCGCATTTTTCATTCAAACTTCGCCATAAAATCTTTGATGTCCGCTCCTATTAATAAAAGTTAATTAATAATCCAAATACAATAACATGTTTTAAAACACGTTTAAACAATAAATACTATTTATTTGTTAGTATATTCGGGAGTTTGATCGGATCTGTTTCCGTTAGTCCGTCACTCCCGTTCGTGACAACCCAAGGGAATATCCCTATTTCGTGACAAAATTCAAGGGTCTGGCAAACCCTTTTCGTGACAACCCAAGGGGTCAATGTTAATCATTTGACTTGCAGGCTTTGGCAACCTGTTGACCCCGGAATCCGGTTTTATTATTACAATTTTCCGGGTTCAAATCTCGAGTTAATTAAGGTCTTCCATGAAAACGTCAATATTGACGTTGGATGACTATTGTGTAACGAAAACAGGTTATTGTGAAAACCAAGTACTTATTTTTATCTTTTGTATTCGCCGCTTTTTTATCATCTTCAATGCCTATGGGAAGCCATTCCCTTGAAATCGGCAAAGAAGCTCCCTCCCTCACCCTCTCTTCCGATTCCCGGCTAAACAACCTGTCTGATCTTGACGGAAAATATGTGGTTATCAATTTTTGGAATCCAAATGACCCAACGTCAAGAATCAACAACCGCCGTCTCGCTGATATCACTTCTAATCTCAACTCCTCAAAAGTGAAATTCGTAAGCGTTTGCACTGGTGAAAACGATGCTCTTGCAAATGAAATCATGAAAGTTGACAATCTATCAGACAAAACGATTTCTCTTTCAATTAAAGATTTCACCCCTCAAGTGGCAAAAGATTTTCAGATCAACACAGGCAACCGGTCTTTTATGATCGATCCGTTCGGGAATCTCGTCAGCATATCCCCGACAGAAGATGCTATCAATTCCATCCTTTCTTAAAAATCGGTACGTGTACTGATTTCCTCCTACGATTCCAACAAAGAGGTCGCCATGGCGACCTCTTTGTTATGAATGTAGCCGAATTCAAGGATCAGTAGAAGTTTTATACACACTTATTTCCCATTGACACCTTATATAAAATATCAATGATGCTGAAAATAACTTTTATCATATATTTTTAGATCAATCAGTTCACTTCTTCCCCTTTTGAATTGATAATCAACCTTTCGCCTCCATCGTCAATCTGACACTCATACAAATCGGCAGAAAGGGCTTCAATTGAGCTATAAATCGGAGCCGTGATCGGCCTCCCGTTTTTATCAATCAAGCCATAATGACCATTACAACTATAATGCCATACATTTGCAGGTTTCTTGACCCTGTTGCCCTCCTTGTCAAGATCATCAGAGTAATATTCTAAAGTATATGTAAAGTCATACACAAATTCGTTGGCAACGTTGCCTTCATAGTCAAGACGTTTCTTGGAATTATCTTCCGACATGACTACAATACCACCTTCGGGATAAATCTCGACCCATGCATACTCGTTGGGGATTATGATCGAACCTTTGTCATTGATGGCTCCCATCTTACCTTTGTACTTCATGACCCACATATTGTTTGCCACAGCAAACAGATTTTCATATATAGGCAGTGTGGCATCATTGCCCTGTCGGTCAACAAGTCCAAATTTATCACCATCTTGATTTACAAAAAAATTGCCATGATATGTATAATTGTGGCCTTTCTCGCGCTTGAACTTGCGGCTATAAATCGGTTTGCCGGAATGATCGATAAAAAAAACGCTGTCACCTTCACATACACCGGCTACACCATCATTAAAACACCATGCTGCATCATACTTAGCAGGAATAACAATATTTGCTGTGCGACAGCTCAAAAATCCCCGCTTGCCATCTTTGGCAAAGACTACAAGACTGTCGCCATCTTCAGGACGGGCAATCCAGTCGAGTCCTTTATGGATTTTCTTTTTTGTGTCCCTGTCAGCGATATAACTTTTTCCTGGACCGTCATTGTAAAAATAAAAATCCGAACCGAGATCAGAGCTGGAGGAATAGTGGCGACAACGTTGAGACCGTCCGTAAAACTCATCATAGAAAGCATAACCGAGCATACAGGTAAATGCAACCATACAGAAAGAGATTACGCACCAGATAACACGGAAGAACAAAGTCTTGTTCTTCCGTGAGAAGATGATTTTAATGAATTGCCATATACCTCCCCAAAAAACGGAGAGCCACATTCTGAGTGAAATTTGCTTTTTCATTGTTATTGTTAGTGTTTTTGATATACCGTAAAGAGGAAAAAACGATTATATATTCTATCATCTAATGTTAAATTTTGGATAAAATTTATGTATCGCGCTGAAACTGTCTAATTTATATATCGTATATTTGAGATTTTTTTTGTAGTTTTGCACTATAAGATACTGTTTAAATTTATTTGTCGAAGGATTTGAGAGTATTTGTCAGGTAGATTTTTAATATTTATGATGGAATTATGGGGGACCATAATGACTGAATAAATATCATAAAGATGCCGACAAAGACCTAAATGACAAGATAAAATAAATTTTTATCAGTTTCTAAGAGAATGTTTGGATTTGACTTATGTTAAGATTTAGAGAGGATTTTCGAGTAAATTTTGAGTTTGAGAGA
>CAMTMX010000141.1 GCA_947073495.1 uncultured Porphyromonadaceae bacterium | reverse complement strand
CTCTGATGTCATTTTTGCAAAGGCTGATGCCTCTGCACGTTGAGTAGCACTCAAAAATTATTTAGGACAATATTGGATTCCTATATATTCTTTAAAATTTGCTATGGAAAACTTGAGATATTTAAAATTAAAAAAGATTTACAGGGCATTTCGGATATGGATGAATAATAAATCTAAAGAATAAGATTTTTGAGATTCCATATTAATAATTGATTATAAATTTAAGATCTCATAATTAAAGGATTATGTCAATTTTTAAGAATAAAATACTTCTTATTACAGGAGGTACTGGTTCATTTGGAAATGCGGTACTGCGTCGTTTCCTTAATTCGGATATTAAGGAAATTCGTATCTTAAGCCGAGACGAGAAGAAGCAGGACGATATGCGCCATCGTCTTCAGAACCCTAAAGTGAAGTATTTTATAGGCGATGTTCGCAACAAAGAGTCTGTCGATATAGCTATGCGTGGAGTAGATTATGTGTTCTCGGCGGCTGCCTTAAAACAGGTCCCGAGTTGTGAATTTTTTCCCATGGAAGCAACTCGCACGAATGTCGAGGGCACGAACAATGTCCTTCTTTCCGCTATTGAGCACGGAGTTAAAAATGTGGTTGTTCTTTCAACCGATAAAGCTGCTTATCCGATCAATGCAATGGGCATCTCGAAAGCACTGATGGAGAAGGTTGCCATTGCCAAAGGCCGGGAACTTGGCGAAGGTGCACCCACAACAATATGCTGTACGCGTTATGGCAATGTGATGGCGAGCCGTGGCTCTGTGATTCCTCTTTGGGTTGAGCAGATGATGGATGGTAAGCCCATAACGATCACTGATCCTGAAATGACTCGCTTCATGATGACCCTCGACGATGCAGTAGACCTTGTAATCTATGCTTTCACACATGGACATAACGGCGACCTCTTTGTTCAGAAGGCTCCCGCGGCAACGCTCTCAACTCTTGCCGAAGCTCTAAAACAGATTTACTCAAAGGTCGATCCGAAGTATGGAGCAACTGAGGTGAAAGTCATAGGTACCCGTCATGGTGAAAAACTTTACGAAACACTCGTGACACGTGAGGAGATGGCAAAGGCAATCGACATGGGGAACTATTATCGAATCCCTGCCGATACGAGAGACCTTAACTATGACAAATATTTTACTGAGGGTGAAGGTACGCTCACAACTGTGTTGGATTATCATTCACATAATACCAAAAGGCTTGATGTGGAGGGAATGAAAGAACAATTAATGCGTCTTAGGTTTGTCCAAGCTGATCTGGGGCTTATTGAATCAGATTCTAAAAGTGAGATTAGAAGCGAATAAATTATGAAATTCCTTGTGTTAGGTTGCAACGGTATGGCGGGACACCAGATCTCGCTATATCTGCAGGAGCGTGGACATGACGTGACCGGTTTTGCACTTGAAAAATCAAAACTTCTTGATAAAAGTATTGCCGGGGATGCAACAGATTTCCCTTCCCTGAAACAGATCATCCATAACGGTAAATTCGACACGGTCATAAACTGTATCGGTCTCCTTAACCAGTTTGCGGAGAACAACCATGCACTTGCCACATTGCTCAATAGTTATCTGCCTCATTTCGTGGCGCAGGCGGCAAATGAGGTCAGAACTCAAGTGATACACATGAGTACCGATTGTGTATTCTCAGGAGAGAGGGGGCAATACACCGAGGATGATTTCCCTGACGGGAAGACTTTCTATGACCGTAGCAAGGCTCTCGGAGAATTGAACGATGACAGGAACATAACCCTGAGAAATTCAATTGTCGGTCCGGATATAAATGAGAACGGCATAGGTCTACTTAACTGGTTCATGCTCCAGGAAGGAGAGATCAAAGGTTTCACAAAAGCTTTATGGACGGGGCAGACCACACTGCAGCTTGCAAAGACGATGGAAGTGGCGGCAATGGAAAGAGCTACCGGTCTATACAATACCGTGCCTGACACTCATATTTCAAAATATGACCTGCTTCGTCTGTTCAATAGATACCTACGGAATGACTCCGTCAAGATAATGCCCGTGGAAGGTATAAATGCCGATAAATCTCTAAAACGCACCCGCTTCGATTTCAATTACAGGATTCCAGATTATGAATGTATGGTTGCAGAAGCCGCAGAATGGATCATGAATCATAAGTCTCTTTACCCTCATTACAATCTTTGATATGAACAAGCTTAAGTTGATGACTATTTTGGGCACACGTCCCGAAATTATAAAGATGTCGGAGATCATCAAGAAGTCCGATGAATATTTTGACCATGTTCTTGTTCATACGGGACAGAATTATGATTACACCTTGAATGAGGTGTTTTTTAAAGACCTTGGTCTCCGCAAACCGGATTTCTATTTGGGTGTTGTCGGGGATAATCTTGGGCAAACGATGGGTAATGTCATTGCCAAGTCGTATGAACTGATGGTTGATGTCAAGCCGGATGCCATAATTGTTTTGGGCGATACCAATTCCTGCCTTAGCGTTATCGCAGCGAAACGCTTGAAAATCCCTGTCTTTCACATGGAGGCTGGCAACCGTTGCAAGGACGAAAACCTGCCGGAGGAAGTTATCCGCCGGATTGTTGATGTGACAAGTGACATTAACCTATGTTACAGTGAGCATGCCAGAAGATACATACTCGATTCGGGGGTAAAACCTGAGTATACTTATGTTGTCGGATCTCCCATGGCTGAGGTCCTGAAGGTAAACAAAGAATCGATTGAGAGGAGTGATGTCTTGAATGAACTTGGGCTTGAACCCCGGAAGTATATATTGTTGTCAAGCCATCGGGAAGAGAATATCGATATAGAATCAAATTTCTTTTCTCTGATGAATGCGGTAAATGCATTGGCTGATTATTATGACATGCCGATTTTGTATTCCTGTCATCCACGTTCCGAGAAAATAATCGCCTCAAGAGGATTTAAGTTTGATAGCCGCGTCATCCAGCATAAGCCACTTGGCTTCTTTGATTACAATAAACTGCAACAAAATGCCTTCTGTGTAGTGTCTGACTCGGGAACACTTCCTGAAGAAAGTGCGAATCTACATTTCCCTGCCGTGTCTGTAAGGACATCCACCGAGCGCCCCGAGGCTCTCGACAGCGGAGTGTTCGTGATAGGCTCGATTACTTCGGATGCTGTTATCCAGGCTGTAAGAATGGCAGTTGATATGCAGTCTGATGGTTTCGTACCATCTCCAGTTGAAGCATACGTCGATTCAAATGTCTCGGACAAAGTCGTTCGCCTCATTCAATCCTACGTTGGTATTGTCAATAAGATAGTGTGGAGAAAATAAATTTGGAGATTTTCAGTTCGGTAGCTGTGGACAGAAAAAAGATTCTATTTGTACATCAGGTTTCAGAAATAGGTGGTGCCAGTTATTGTATGCTGAATCTGCTGAAAGGGATTGATCGGAAACAGTTTTGTCCGATCGTCGTGCTACCACATTCCGGTCCATTGTCGAAAGAGATTACTAAGTTGAAAATTCCTGTAGAATTTTGTAAGTCATTGTGTAGTTATCCTTATAATAGATCTTTATTCTCTTATGGGGGAATGAAAGAATTAATCAACGTCTATTCCTCCCGAAATGCTTTCGAGCATATACTAAATAAAATCAAGCCGGATGTAGTCTATTTAAATAATATGTTTTTATTTCCGTATTTGGATATTACAAAGCGGTTAAATATAAAGAGTGTAATACACGTCAGGGAACACTGGCCCCAAAACCAACGACAGACTCAATTCCTATATTTAAAACATAAGATTCTTAATAACGCGGATAAAATTGTTGCAATCAATGAAACGAGCGCAGCAATGATTGGAGATGAAAACCATATCCCGACTGTAATATATGATTGGATAGATATGGAGAGTCGTAGAGAAGATTCAGATCTTATTAAAATAATTGGAGATTCTCCTGATAAGTTGAAACTTTATATTTTTACGGGTGGTTTACAACGGATAAAAGGAACGTATGAAGTGTTAAAAGCATTTTCGGAGAATGTCAAAGATCCAAATTCTCGATTATTAGCTTTGGGTATTCCTGCAAAAATTGAACTGAATGGAATTAAGGGAGTTATTAGAAAATTGCTAAATGTGTGTGGGATTCCTCAGTTTATATTTAAAGTGAAAGATATACTTGAACATGACGAAAGGATAATTCCTGTTGACCCCATATATAATATTACTAATATCTTGGAACACTGTTATTGTAGTTTGAGCTATTTTAAGATACCACATGCTAATCTTGGTATGGCTGAATGCATAACTTTAGAAGTACCCGTGTTAGCAGCTTATACGGATGAAGCATTGGAGTATTCTTATAATGGTACATTAGCTAATCTTTTCCCTATGAATAATTACTCAGCATTCGTGGAGAGATTATGTAACATTGAGAACTGGCGGTCATCATTATGCAACGAACTATCACATAACAGTCATAAGATAAAAGAGCAATTTGATAGATCAAGCAATATTCAAAAATTCAACAATATGCTTGGTCAATTAATTTAGTTTTTTCAAGAAAAACATTAGATTTCAAAAATGTTCGTTGTAACATTAATCAATATATTAGCATTCTTTTTTTCATTACTTGATTCGCGAAGGATTTTAAAGAATGGTTTAGCGTTTGGATTTATAATTATTACAATTATTGCATGTATTAGATATAATTACGGAAATGATTATATGTCTTATATGCGTGACTTTGGTAGAGTGGGACAGTATTCCTTGTCCTATATATTCGAAAATCAAGAACAGCTACAATATTCGGATGCTCTATTTAAAGATCTCGGGGCAGTAACATTATTCCGAATATTTCACCCATTTGGCTTTTTCTTTTTTGCAGGACTCATATCAATTTCCCAAGGTTGTATATATTATCAATTTATTAAGGAAAATGTAAAAAGAGAGTATTATTGGATTGCAATGTTTCTATATGTGTTCCAATTTGAATTTTATTTGCTTCCGATGTCAATGATTAGACAAGGTTTTTCAATTGCTCTACTCGTCTGGTCGTGGCATTTCATCAAGCATGAAAAAATAGCAATCCCGATATTCCTGGCGCTAATAAGTATATCCATTCATAAAAGTGCAGTAGTTTTTGTGCCTTTCATTTTTATTGCGCGTTACATAAAGTTCAATAATGGAAAATTATTATCAATGATCTTACTAATTGTATTAGTGTTTATGATTGGCTCTTCATCATTGATTAATTCCATATTTGAGAAAATCGTAGGAGCTGATGCATTCACTATATATGTTAACAGTTATGGAGATGAGGCCTCTGGAGAAATGGGTATGATACGTAAGATCCTTGCTTTCTTACCCTTTGTGTTATCTTTATATGGCATTAGCAGACCAAATACTTCAGCACAGAATAGGACTCTTTTGTTATTATCAGCAATTGGTATTTTGATTTTGCCGTTCACCTCTATAATTGCTCTCATCTCAAGGCTTTGTTATTATTTTAATATTTTTACTATAGCTGCAATCCCCATATCGCTAAAATGTGTGAAAAATAAACTGCTGAGATATGGAGTGTGTACTGTGATTTTATTAAGTACATTATATCAATATTTTGATATATTTAAGAATTCAGTTTATACCAAAAGTTTTGCAGAATATCAAACCATATTTAGTGCTCCTGTTTTTCAATGAAAAAACAAATTGCAATACTCAGTACTATGTATTATCCTATTATGGGAGCCCCGTCTGCATGTATAGATAAGTATGTACAGGCTCTGAAGGATCAATATGAATTTCATATAATTACAAGAAATGATGAGTTGTACGAACCTAATTGCAGAAGCTTGAACATTCGTTATTTTTCAAGTCGCATCCATGAATTAAGGAAAAGATTTGAGAATAACATTAATATAGGAAGAAGAAAGATTAGGTCAAAAATCTTTTTGGCGGCAATAAATGTGTATAAATTAATTCAAACTCAATTTCAGTTTCCATCGGCACAATACTGGGAGATTGATGGGTATCTTAATGCGCTGGAAAAATTAAATGATGAAGTCCAGCTTGATGTAATAATTCCAGTATCTAATAATTTCGTTACTCAACTTGCGGCTTTAAGATTTAAAAAACATCATTCTAAGATTAAATGGATAGCTTTTATTACAGATCC
>CAMTMX010000140.1 GCA_947073495.1 uncultured Porphyromonadaceae bacterium | reverse complement strand
TTATAATATAGGTACTTTTGACAAATAAATGGACAAATGGCTGGAATATATCGCGGCAATCTATAAAGCTGTTCATCAGTAGTTATGGAACACCATAATTCCATCTTCACTGCTTTATACCTCGCTCACACTATAAGCCAATCATATACACATTTATTTTTCGTAGGTCGTACTTATATGATTATTTTACAGCGTGGGCTGCAGAGAGGATTACTTCACTTACTGTGGGGTGGCCAAATATTGTATCAACCAACTCTGCCAACGTCGTGTTGCGGTTCATCATGTCGGCACATTGCTGAGCAAGGTCGGCAGACTCAACACCCATGATATGAGCGCCAAGAAGCATTCCGTCTTCTTTGCGGAAGATAAGCTTGCAAAGACCATCTGATTCACCCATCGCCAATGCCTTTCCGTTTGCACGGAAGAAACTCTGCCCTACTCTGATTTCAATACCTTCAGCTTTGCATTGTTCTTCAGTCTTTCCAACCATTCCGCATTCAGGAACAGTGAATACAGCTGAAGGCACAATGTCAAACCGGATATTATCCGGTTTCCCGTCAATTGCATTGAGAGCCCGGACACCCTGGAACGAAGCGACATGAGCCAGCATCATGCGGGCATTGACATCACCGATTGCATAAATGCCTTCTACATTGGTCTGCATATTGTCGTTTACAGGAATCCCCTTGGGGGTATATTCAACGCCTGCAGCCTCGAGGTTGAGACCCGCTACACGTGGCGCACGTCCTACAGCCATGAGAAGGTCGCTTGAAACGACTTTTTCCTCTTTACCTTTCAGTTCGTAGGTGACTTCAATTTCGTAGAACTCATTCTGACGAATCTCCTTCGCAGCTGCCCCGGTTACTATCTTGACACCTTTCTTAGCCAAAGCCTGTTTAAGACGTTTCGCAATATCAGAATCAAACGGGGGAAGAATCTGCTTCATAAATTCAATCACAGTGACCTGAGATCCGAGCTGACTGAAGATTGAAGCAAATTCCATACCGATCACTCCACCACCAATTATAGTCAAAGAGGCAGGAATATATTCGATATTCAATATCTTTGTTGAATCCATCACACATTCAAGGTCGTGTCCGGGAATCGGCAGAGACTTTGAAGTGCTACCTGATGCGATGATAATATTGTCGGCAGTATATTCCTCGCCGTTGGCTACAACCGTTTTCGCATCTTTAAAAGAAGCGAAAGCATTGACTACATTCACCTTTGCCTGTTTCAGCATCATATCTATGCCACCGCGCAAAGTCTCAATCACATTGTTTTTGCGAGCGAGAATTTTGTTGTAGTCAACAGAGAATGAGAAATCATCAATACCAAACTCTTCTCCATTCTTGAAATTGGAGACAATTTCGGCATTGCGGCAAAGACACTTGGTAGGGATACATCCTTCATTAAGACAAGTACCTCCGAGGTTTTCACCGTTGAATAGAGTTACACTCTTGCCGCGTTTTGCAGCGGCAAGAGCAGTTTCATATCCTCCGGGGCCGGCACCGATAATTATAATGTCGGTCTTCATTTCTCAGCCTCTTTAAGTGCACGATAACTCAGAATAGGATTCTTTGCGGCGCCTGTCTCATCAAGTTTACGCACAATCGTAGTAAGAGGAGCGTTTATTACCTCTTCCGGGGTTTCGCGAGCCTCCTTGGCAACCTTGTGCATAACCTCGATAAAGTCGTCGAGTGTTTCCTTGCTCTCTGTCTCTGTCGGTTCGATCATCATTGACTCGTGGAACAGGAGTGGGAAATAGATAGTTGGAGCATGGAATCCATAGTCGAGAAGACGCTTAGCTACATTGAGTGTAGTCACGCCTGTAGACTTGTCTTTCAGACCATCGAATACAAACTCGTGTTTGCAAACACCCTCAATCGGGAGGAGATAATCGTCTTTCAGACTCTCCTTGATGTAGTTTGCATTGAGAGTGGCAAGAGGACCTACATTACGAATATTTTCCTTACCAAGTGTAAGAATATATGCATAAGCCTTCATCATTACGCCAAAGTTTCCAAAGAATGTAGAAACGCTACCGAGGCTTTCTTCGCCAAAGTCAACAAAGAACTTGCCATCCTCACCTTTCTTCACTCTCGGATTGGGTAGGAACTCTACGAGATGTTTAGCAACACCTACAGGACCGGAACCGGGTCCGCCACCACCATGAGGCGTGGAGAATGTCTTGTGAAGGTTGATATGCATGATATCGAATCCCATGTCGCCGGGACGTACCTTGCCGAGAAGCGGGTTCAGATTGGCACCATCATAATAGAGAAGACCTCCTGCTTCATGAACGAGTTTTGCAATTTCAAGGATCTCAGTCTCAAACATACCCAAAGTATTTGGGTTTGTCATCATGATGCCTGCGATAGTTTCGTCAAGAAGCGGTCTAAGATCTTCAACGTCGATAGAACCGTTTGGTTTAGACTTAACTTCCACAACTTCGAGACCAGCCACCATTGCAGAAGCCGGGTTTGTGCCGTGAGCTGAATTTGGAACGATTACCTTAGTTCTCTTGTTATCACCACGAGACATGTGATACTGACGCATAACCATAAGTCCGGTCAGCTCGCCATGAGCGCCTGCATACGGGTTAAGAGTGAACTCGGCAAGCCCCGCGATGTTTGAAAGCATCTTCTGGAGGTTATAGTAGAGTTCAAGGGCACCCTGGGCTGTAGTAGCATCCTGAAGAGGATGGATATTGTTGAACGCCGGTAGTGCCGCAACCTCTTCGTTGATCTTGGGGTTGTATTTCATTGTGCAGCTGCCCAATGGATAGAAACCGGTGTCGACACCAAAATTCTTGCTTGAAAGATTGGTGAAGTGACGCACAACCTCAAGTTCACTTACTTCAGGAAGTTCAGCTTCATTTTTTCTGAGAAGATCAGCAGGAATCTCCCCAATTCCATTCACACCGAAATTATCAGCAGGCAGAGAATAACCCTTTCTTCCGGGACGTGAAAGTTCAAATATAAGTTTATCGTATGTTTTCATATCTTATCCCTCCACCATTAAGTTAACCAGTGTGTCAATTTCTTCTTTAGTACGCTTTTCTGTCACAGCAAACTCCACTAAGCCATTACCGAGGAGCAAACCGCCCATAATGCCGTTTTCAAGAAGACGAGCATTTACTTTTGCCATATCGAGGTCAGTCTTGACTACGAATTCCTTGAGGAACGGCTTGTTGAAGGCAGGCGTAAACTTACCTGATTCGATAAGCCTATTGTAAAGATAGTGAGCGCCATCGCAAGAAAGAGCGTTAACTTCCTTAAGCCCTTCCTTACCGAGCAATGAAAGATAGATAGTGGCGTATAATGCCATGAGACTCTGGTTAGAGCAGATATTACTTGTAGCTTTCTCACGTCGGATATGCTGTTCTCGAGCCTGAAGAGTGAGCACATATGCGCGCTTGCCATCTGCATCAGTGGTTGCACCTACTACACGGCCCGGCATCTTGCGAAGCATGGATTTGCTGCAAGAGATGAACCCAAGGTACGGACCGCCGAATGCGAGAGGCATACCGAGAGACTGCCCATCGCCGCATGCTACGTCCGCACCCCATTCAGCTGGTGTGCGAAGCACAGCAAGAGCAGAAGGATCAGCAAACACAGCGAGACTTCCCTTGGCAGAATGAACATTGTCGGCAAGACCTGTGAAGTCTTCCACAATGCCATATTTGTTTGGAGTAGGCACGATCACACCTGCCACGTCTCCCGCTTCAAGTTCTTTATAGATTGTGTCAAGATCAGTCACCCCATCTTTTTCAGGGACCACAGTAAGTGAAACCCCATGGAATTTTGCGTAGGTCTTCACTACTCTGATGACTCTTTCAGAAACAGTATCGGAAATAAGTACACGGTTTTTCTTCTTTGCAGAAGCGACCATCATGAACATAGCCTCAGCAGCAGCTGTAGCACCATCATACATGGAAGCATTAGTAGCTTCCATTCCGGTCAGTTCGCTGATCATGCTCTGATACTCGAAAATATACTGAAGAGTGCCTTGAGAGATTTCAGGCTGATAAGGAGTATATGCTGTATAAAACTCGCTACGGGCAAGAAGATGTGCTACAGTTGACGGGGCATAGTGATCGTATGCGCCGCCACCGGCAAATATCGTAAGAGATTTGTTTTTGGCACCAAGTTCGTTAAAATGGCGTCTGAGCTCTATCTCCGACATTGCAGAAGGGATGTCGTATTCTTCACGGTAGATCACCTCTTCAGGCACGTCACCGTAGAGCTCGTCGATAGATGCCACACCAATCTTATCAAGCATCGCGCGGATGTCTTCTTCGGTGTGGGGCATGAATTTATCTGACATAGTTGATATTGTTGTTTAATTAATGTTGAAAGTTTTATGCAATATAATTTACTAACGATTACATCCGACTTCCGACATATATGTTTGACGGGATTTTGCATGGTGAAGTTATGCCACGCAAAATCCCGTCAAGATTTTATTGATTATTATTCTTCGCAAACTTTAGCATAAGCGGCAGCGTCGAGGAGGTTCTCGAGCTCAGAAGGATCAGACACTTTCACTTTCATGATCCAGTTGGCGAATGCGTCTTGATTAACGAGTTCGGGCTCATCTTCGAGAGCTTCGTTAATTTCAACAACTTCACCACTCACGGGAGACAGAAGATCGCTGGCTGCTTTTACAGACTCAACTGCGCCGAAGTCCTCACCCTGAGTCACTTCGTCGCCAACTTCGGGCATATCAACATACACGATATTGCCAAGTGCATGCTGTGCATAGTCTGTGATACCTACTGTAGCGATGTCGCCTTCGAGTTTAACCCACTCGTGAGAATCTGCATAACGGAGATCGTCTAAAATCTTGCTCATAATATATGTGTATTTTAAATTTTATTTGAATTATTTTTTATAACTTTTGTCGTAGAAACGTTTCTTTACAACGGTAGCAGGGAAAGTCTTTTTACGAATACGTACTTCAACTTTTGTTCCGAGTTTATCGAACGGTTTATTTACCATCGCCATTGCAACGCTCTTGCCAGTAGAAATACTTCTATAACCCGTAGTTATTTCTCCAACCTGAACACCATCAACTTCTACAGGATAGCCATGGCGAGGGATTGCGTTTCCTTCAAGTTCAAGACCGACAATGCGACGCTTGACACCTTCAGCTTTCTGCATTGCAAGCGCTTCCTTGCCGATAAATTCGGGTTTGTCGAGTTTGACAAACATACTGAGGCTTGCCTCGATAGGAGTGATATCCGCACTAAGCTCGTCACCATAAAGAGGTAAGCCCACTTCAAAACGAAGGGTGTCACGGCATCCGAGACCGCAAGGTTGCACACCGGCTTCCATAAGCTTATCCCATACTTTCTGAGTGAAAGCATGGCTGCCATAAACTTCAAAACCATCTTCACCGGTATAGCCTGTACGGCTAACAATCACTTCTTCGCCATCGATAGTGAAAGTCTTGAAATTATAGAACGCGATATCTTTTACAGGGATGCCAAGAACTTTTTCCATTGTTTCCTCGGCTTTCGGTCCTTGAATTGCGACCTCGCCGTAATAGGGGCTTTGATCTGTGATTTCGACATTGAAGCCTTCAGAATTTTTAAGAATCCAATCAACGTCTTTTGCGATATTAGATGCATTGATCACGAGAAAATACTCCTCATCATTCACTTTGTATACAAGAAGGTCATCGACAGTACCGCCGTTTTCATAGCACATCATTCCGTAGAAAATCTGACCATCGGGAGCTCCGGTGACATCATTTACGAAAATATGGCTTACAAATTTATAGGCGTCCGCGCCTTTCACTCTTACTTCGCCCATGTGGCTCACATCAAAAACGCCGACTTCATGTCTGACAGCGTTGTGTTCTTCAGTGATACCCTTGTACTGAATGGGCATGTCGAATCCGCCGAAAGGGGACATGAGCGCGCCAAGAGCAACGTGGCGGTCATGAAGACATGTTTTGATTAGATTTTCTTCCATTTTGATGGTTAAGGTTAGATTGTTATGTCCGTTTGTAAAGTTGGGTAGTCAACTTTTGTGGCATTTAGAAATAAGGTTTCAACAAAATGTCGAATACCACATTCAAAATTAACAATTGGAAAGCTATCTTCCAAATTTTTTCAATAATTTTCCAATATTGTCCTAAATAATTTTTGAGTGCTACTCAACGTGCAGAGGCATCAGCCTTTGCAAAAATGACATCAGAGT
>CAMTMX010000139.1 GCA_947073495.1 uncultured Porphyromonadaceae bacterium | reverse complement strand
AATTGATTTGTTTCCATTTTGATTTGGGTTCATAAGTAATACCCAGAATAATAAGAAAACAATTAAAATAACAAATGGTGAAAATAAGCTAAGTATTGTAACTAACATTGACTCTTCTTCTTGTGAAACTTCTACTGTTTCAGTAACAATTTCATTGTCTATTTGTGCCATAAAATTATCTAAACTTGGAATCGCTACTTCTTTAACATTAGATGTTTTTGTATCTGCACTAGATTTTAATGTAACTTCTGCTATTTGTTTATCAGCAGAAATCAAAATTTCAGTAACTTCACCAGCTTTAACTTTGCTAATTAACTCTGAATAATTCATTTTAGTATCTGGATTATTAAATGCAGCAGATATTAAAACAAAAAATATTATAGCTAATATTAGCCAAGTAGCCAAAGTCTTTATACCGTTTTTCATATGTTCCTCCCTTTTCTTGCTTTTCTTCAATATAGCATACGAATTTTTAAATATCAATATCATTTCTTAAAAAAAAATATCTCTGTAATATAGTGTTTTTGGGCTTTCCTACGGATTAACATTTTACAGAGATTATATTTATTTGTTTATTTTTTATTACAATTTTTGTATTCTTATTTGGTGTTAAATATTTATTACCAATATTGTTACTACAAAGTTTTATAATATCATCTATATGTATTTTTTCTATTCCTTTTGTACTTCCAAAAAGTCTATTAATAGAATATAATATAATTCTTTTTCTTATAACCAATTCTTCACTATTAAACTTTTTTAAGTCTAAAATTATTTGTTCATTTTCCTCTATCAGCATCCTTTGATAAGCTTCTTTTGTCTTTAATTCTAAGTATTCCCCTTCTTCTTTTGAAATTGAAGATAACCTTGTTATTGTATCCAAAATATTAGGATTAAATTCACTTTTTATATAGGGAATAACAATGTTTCTAATTTTATTTCTTGTATATTCATTTTCATCATTACTTTCATCATGCCTTGGATGAAATTCTTTTGTATATTCTTCGGAAATTATCATCCGTTTTAATCAAATCTTCCGATCGTTCTTTGTAATCGCTCCCCCACAATGCCTCAAGGAGGGATCCGATATAGCGCCGTTCCCTGTCTTTAGATATTGCAGCCTCTATCAAAGAGGGAAGCCATTTAGAAAATGTCTCACGGTCTATGGCATTCAGAAAACGTGCGGTGCTTGCCAAGAACTGTCCCGAGCGATCCACTCTTTTAAGATTCTCAACTAATTCCGGCATATTATCGCCGATATTGTCAACATTGTTGACAATAAATTCATATGTTGACATCCCATCCGGATCATTTTCCAGATTTTTCAATATCGTTTCCATGATTTTATATTTTTATCTCGCAAAAATAAATATTTTTACCCAATTAGATAAAATAAACACCATAATTTTTCTATCTAAATCTGATTTATTAATTTTGCATCGGCAAAAAACGCATGTTTCCGGGGCATCCGGCAACAATAATATAATCTTTTATGCAAAACGGCTCAGAAATCGACAATCGAAGATATCCTCCACAAAACGGAAACACCGTTATTGTAATCGGACGCCAGTTTGGAAGCGGGGGGAGAAACATCGGAAAATTGATTGCTCAAAGCCTCGGCTACGGATATTATGACAAGGAACTTCTCGCTGAAGCCGCTGAAAGTTTAGGTTTTTCTCAAGATATTTTCGCGGCACATGACGAACGTAAGCCGTCTCCATTGAAGACCTTACTTCAAGGGCTGTATGGCATTGCCGATAATTTCCATGACACTTCGATATGCGGAGAAAGCCTTTATCATGCCCAAAGCGACGTGATCAGGAAAATATGCGAAAAAAAGTCATGTGTAATTGTTGGAAGGACCGCAGACTACATATTGAGGACTCATCCTGGTTTGGTAAGCGTATTTCTCCACTCCCCAATTGAAAAGAGGGCACATCAGATTGTGAAACGAGGTGACGCCAATGATATCTCGTCAGCCATCGAACTCGCAAAGAAAAACGACCGGGAAAGGGAAAGCTTCTATAATTATTACACTGGCGGAGGATGGGGAAAAGCATCCAACTATCATCTCTCTCTCGATGCCTCATGCATCGATGATAAAAAGATAGCAGGGATAATCATCGATTTCGCAAAAGCAAAAAAAGATGTGTGAGTTGTGAGTTAATACCAACGACCAACGACCATAGACCATAGACCATAGACCATAGACCAACGAAACAGACAGAAGAGAGGCCTGTCGCTTGAAGAACAATGCTTCAAGAGGAAAGTCCGGGCAACACAGGGCACCATGTTTCCTAACGGGAAGCCGGCGGTGACGTCGGGGATAAGTGACAGAAAACAACCGCCTCCTCTATGGAGGTAAGGGTGAAAAGGCGGGGTAAGAGCCCACCGGCTTTCGTGGCGACACGAGAGGCCGCACATCCCATGGGTTGCAATGCCAAATATACCGGCAGCTAAGGATTGCCCGTCCATTGCCGGGGGGTAGGCTGCTTGAGCCCGCGGGCAACCGCGTGGAGTAGATAAATGACAGACACCGCCCTCGAGGCGGCACATAACCCGGCTTATATCTCTTCTGTCTTTTTATATCCGAAGGATGCGTGTGCATCCTCCGGATTTTTTATGAACCAATCCCTACCCTACTGCATTTATCTTAAATACAGATAAAGCCCCCACAAGCGCAGAGCTGTCCCGTTCAAAAGCAAAGCTCTTGCCTCAAAACAAAAAAAACTATGTCTGACAAAAAAGAATCTTTCATATCCAAAATGATAGACAAGGCTTCAAACCTTGTCAATTACTGCTGGACAGGAGTCTGGCACGAAACCCGCGACACTACCGGAATCAAAATTCTGAAAGTGATCAACCTCTCTGTCAGATCTTTCCTTGATCGCGACCTCCAGACCAAATCGATGTCTCTGACATATTCCACGGTTCTTGCAATCGTGCCGGCGCTCGCCTTGTTGTTTGCAATAGGGCGCGGGTTCGGATTTCAGTCTCTCCTTGAAGATCAATTATTCAAAAGTTTTCCGGCTCAGAAACAAAGCATAACATTCGCTTTAAAGTTTGTAGATTCCTATCTCAAGGAAGCGTCGCAAGGTTTATTTGTGGGCATCGGCATCATCTTCCTTTTGTGGACTTTAATCTCGCTTCTTTCGAGTATAGAATCCGCTTTCAATCAAGTATGGGACGTGAAAAAAGATCGTTCCTTCTATCAGAAAGTGACCGATTATATAGCGATATGCCTTATGGTTCCCGTGCTTATGATATGCTCATCGGGTGTCTCAATTTTCATGTCGGCTACAATTCAAGACAACTCCCATCTTGCTTTTCTCACCCCTCTTGTAAACATATCCCTTGAGATCGCTCCATTCGTTCTTGCATGGCTGGCATTTTCCCTGTCGTTTTTCCTTATACCCAACACCAAAACACAATTCAAATACGCTGCCGTATCTGGGGCTCTCTGCGCATTGTTATTTCAAATTCTACAACTACTCTTTGTCAACGGTCAGATATATGTGTCGAAATACAACGCGATCTACGGTTCTTTTTCCTTCCTTCCACTTCTCCTTATCTGGCTGCAATTATCATGGCTGATACTTCTTGCCGGATGCGTTCTGACATATTCTCTCCAAAACGTTTTTGCATTCAATTTTTTAGGCGACCTCGACAAAATATCTACAAATTATTTGAGAAAAGTAACCATAATTCTGACAGCCGCCATTGTCGGGCGATTTAGAAAAGGGAAAAAACCTTTGAGCTGCTCACAACTTAGCTTTTATTATGACATACCGTTAAGAGTAGTGACAAGAATATGTGACAACCTGAACAAAGCCGGGCTTACAAACTATGTTGTATTGCCAAACGACAAACTCGGTGTGGCTCCTGCGGTTGAGACCGGCTCTCTCTCAGTGGGAGGGTTGCTGTCTAAACTTGACCATGTGGGCTGCCATGATTTCATTCCTCGTTTTGCAATAGTATATACAGGAATACTTACTAAAATCGACGCTTGGCTTAAACAGGCATATGAGGCACTCGACAACAAATTGATTTCAGATATCGACATTCCGGAAGACTCAGACAAGGAGATGGCTATAATCGATACTGACAAACCATTCCTTAAAACTGATGATATCTAAAGATTGTCAACGACGAGATATGACAATTTGTGTGTTATACAACATGATTTGAGAATTTTTTGCGCAAATATTTGATTTATTTAGAAAATAGTTGCATCTTTGCCATGTAAATTTTATCTTTGTAGATAATTTATCAATCCTTATGGATTGTTGTTTTTTCTCCTCGCGCTTATACCGATTGTGTGACTATCACCACACTACCAAAATTCAAATTTACCTTAAAACAGATATAATTCCTATGAGCTATCTGAAATTTGACAAGAGCCTGATGATAAATCTGGAACAAAGCCTCCCAAAAGAGATGCTGCGGACCAATAAGTCAGGCGCTTACCACTGCACCACTATTGTCGGGTGTAACACCCGCAAGCAGCATGGTCTGCTTGTGATCCCGATACCCGAAATGGACGACAAAGCTCACGTGCTCCTTTCATCTCTCGACGAGACGGTTATTCAGCATGGTGCCCCCTTCAATCTCGGACTTCATCAATATGGAGAAGGCGTTTTCAGCCCTAACGGTCACAAATACATCCGCCAGTATGATTGTGAGTCTGTTCCTACTGTCACATATAGAGTCGGGGGTGTAATACTCACCAAAGAGAAGGTTTTCATATCTCATGAAAACCGTATTCTCATAAAATACACCCTCGTGGAAGCACATTCGCCGACAACCCTGCAGTTCAAACCATTTCTTGCTTTCCGCAACGCAAATGACCTCTGCATAGAAAATGGAGCGATCAACACTTCCACTTTTCCTGTGAAGAACGGCATTTCCACATGCCTATACGATGGTTATCCCAGTCTTTTCATGCAGTTCTCTAAAACTCCGAAATGGGTTGGCGACGGACATTGGTATAAAGGAGTGGAATACTACAAAGACAAAGACCGCGGCATACCTTACAAAGAAGATCTATGGGTTCCCGGACATTTTGAATTGCCTATCAAAAAGGGGGAATCGATTATCTTTTCCGCCTCCACTTTTGAGACCGACCCCGACAAGTTTATCGAGACATACGAAGAGGAACTCAAGACTCGCACATGCCGCACAAGTTTCTACAACTGTCTGAAAAACTCTGCTAAGCAATTCTATCTGAAGAATAAATACGGCACATATATCATGGCTGGTTACCCCTGGTATAACGTCAGGGCTCGCGATGAGCTAATGGCTCTCCCGGGCTGTACTCTCGCCATTGACCATCGTGAAGACTATGAAGTGATCATGGCTACATTCCTCAAGGCTCTTGAGAAATGGATTAATGAAGGAATCAAAGATAAAACTATCGGAGAAATCGACCTTCCCGACATCCCTCTATGGACAATCTGGGCAATTCAGCAGTTCCGCCGCTCGAACAACACCCGCGAATGCCGTGAAAAATATGGAGAGTCTGTGAAATGGATCGTAGAACAAATCCGAAACGGGAAGGTGTCAAACCTTCGTCTTGATTCCAACGGGCTCCTATCTTCAAACGGACAGGACTCTCCCGTCACTTGGCTGTCTGCATCCATCAATGGCAAACCGATCATTCCTCGCACCGGTTTTATTCTCGAGTTTAATGCTCTTTGGTATAATGCCCTCCGCTTCCTGATTTCTCTTTATGATGGAGACGCGGCATCTCAAGATTATATTGATGAAATTAATGGGCTTGCAGAACAAGTAAAGGAATCGTTTATTTCTACTTTCCTTAATGACTACGGTTACCTATACGACTATGTCAACGGAACATACACCGATCTTGAAGTACGTCCAAATATGGCAATAGCGATCGGCATGGAGTATTCACCGCTCGATCGTCGTCAACGCAAAAAAGTGCTTGACCTTATAACTCGCGAGCTTCTAACGCCAAAGGGATTGCGTTCTCTCAGTCCGAAGAGTTATGCATATCGCCCTTCTTATGTAGGCGATCCGGTTCAACGTGAATATGCCGTGCATCAGGGTCCGGCTCGCCCCTGGCTATTCGGATTTTATGCCGACGCTTATTTCAAAGTGTTTGGTGTGAGCGGTGTTGGCTTTATAGAGAGAATGCTTATCGGTTATGAAGACGAAATGACTGAAGGATGCATCGGATCCCTATCCGAACTTTATGACGGCAACCCGCCATACACCGGACGTGGAGCCGTCAGCACCGCCAAGAACGTCGGAGAAATTCTCCGCACGCTCAAAAACGTAAAAGAATTAAATAAACTACAAACCTTAGAAACCGAAGAATCGAAATGAAGGCTTTAATGTTCGGATGG
>CAMTMX010000138.1 GCA_947073495.1 uncultured Porphyromonadaceae bacterium | reverse complement strand
GACTGAATAAATATCATAAAGATGCCGACAAAGACCTCAATAACAAGACAAAATAAATTTTAAACAATTTCTTAGACGCCATAAAATGTATGACTACTTTGTTTTTAGGTAAACATGACGTCTTATCGCCTGCCACAGACATTAAGCCGAGAATTGGATTTATGTGCTCCATAACGGCTTTCCGACTGCTGCAACATATGACCGCCATTAGTTCTCTCATTTTGTCATTACACTTGCAAAATTAATACATTATTTTTTACAAACAATCACCCCTCACCACAAAAGCCTGGAATTCAATATTATTCAATAAATATGTTATGAAATTATGTTTTAAAACATAATTTCATAACATATTTCAAAAACTTTTATTAACTTTGCATTGTTTTAAAATCAAAACTGACAAGCTCAAGAGAGAGCATTAATTGTTTTTAGGCAACTTTATTTTATTACTCTTTTAAAATTATCAATTATGAGTAAGATTGTAAAAAAAGCGGCGAATATGTTCCGCATAGTAAACCATTGTCTTGCAAGTGCAGAAATTTATCTTTCTGTATCTTCCGACAAGTGATTCGATCTTAATATTGATTCAGTTGACGCTTCCTTAATATTAAGGAGCGTTTTTTCGTTTTATAGCATTTAATCTAATCTGTTTACTTTTTATAACTGCCGGATACGCTCTCAAATCTCACTTTCGGTAGAAGGTGCATATTGCGACATGTCGTTCCTTAAAAGGCTTACATGCTATATCCGATAATCATCTGTCAGTGGATAATAAGTCTTTTCACACGTATGATGATACCTGAAGCCACATTTTTCCTGTGCCCGCTTAGACTTTTCGTTGCCATCAAAATAACCGCACCACAAATTCTTAAGGTGCAAATCCTCAAAAGCGTATCTAATCAACCTTCGCATAGCCTCGGGTATTAATCCTTGACCCCAGAACGGTACTCCTATCCAATAAGAGATCTCCCCTTCGTCTTCGCCTATAGGAAAATTGCTTTTATTCCCACACACCACACCTATGCAACCTATCGCTTTGTCTTTTCCTTTCAGGGTCACGGCAAACACCCCTTTCTGTGCAAAAACAGTACGGATAATCTCCAGACTTTCTTCTACACTTTTATGTACACGCCATCCTGCCACGGGGCCTACCCTTTCATCTTTTGCATATTCAAACAATGCTTCTGCATCACTCTCTTTCCAAGAGCGCAAGATAATTCTTTCAGTTTCTAAATTCATACTTTTCAATAGATAAGTGTTATATTCAGATGTAAAATTAACAATTTCTGAAGACATTGAAATCCGGGACTGAAAATGAAGTGTCAGCAACTTCAATTATTCCGAAAAAATATCCGGCAACCATCTCCAACATTTTTGGCAATCTTGAACAGCTATTGAAAATCTTTTCGTAAATTTGCAACATATCTCATGAAAAAATGGTTTCTACATATCTCCTTGCTCGGGATGTTTGTTTTCTCTGTAACATGCGGAACCGACAATAAGAAGGGTTCTGCTGAAAACGAAGAAAAACAACCCGACACCCTTCATGTCGCCACACTTTACGGACCGACCTCATACTTCAACTACCGCGGTCAGGAAATGGGCTTTGATTATGAAAATGTAAAACGCTTCGCCGCTGATGCCGGATATATCCTTGACCTGAAAGTGGCTCCAAACCTCCATTCATTGATCAATATGGTGGCTGCAGGAGATGTGGAACTTGCAGCCTATCCGATACCCGTCATAGAGGAATACAATAAACTTGTCAAGCATTGCGGATATAAGGAAGTGACATGGCAGGTTCTTGTACAACCTGACGGAAAGGACAAGATAACTGATGTCACACAACTCGTAGGAAAGACTGTTTATGTAGAAAAAGATTCCAAATATCATTTCAGGCTAAATAATCTTGACAAGGAACTGGGAGGAGGAATCAATATTATACCCATCAATAAGGATTCCCTCATCACTGAAGACCTTATCAGAATGGTAGAGCTTGGAGAAATTCCTCTTACCGTAGTTGATTCCGACATTGCGGAATTAAACAAGTCTTATTATCCAAGGCTTGACATTGACATGAAAATCAGTCTTGACCAGTATTCATCATGGGCAGTAGGATACGATCTCGATTCTCTTGCAGTGCATATCGACACATGGGAAAAACGCAGAGACAATTCCGATATTATGAAAGAAATCTACAAGAAATATTTCGAGATAAGCAAAAATCCCGCCCCTTATGATGACCCTGTTAAATCACTTGGACTTAATATAAAAAAGGGAGGTCGAATATCTCCTTATGACGGCTCTTTCAAAAAGCATGCCCCAATATCCGGATATGACTGGAGGCTGCTTGCCGCAATAGGATTCAATGAATCAAGATTTGACAACGACATCATTTCCTGGGCAGGCGCACAAGGTGTGATGCAGATTATGCCTATAACTGCCAAGGCATTAGGGATCGATTCTTCTGATTTATCCAACGCCGACAGCAATATTCTGGCTGCCGCGAAACTACTCAAGAAACTTGACACCTCTTTAGCAGACAAAGTGCCTGATGCGGATGAAAGGCTACGCTTCGTCATTGCCGCTTATAACTGCGGACTCGGACATATTTTCGACTCTATGGCACTTGCTGAAAAATATGGGCTTGACAGTACAAAATGGTTGGGAAACGTCAGTGAAGCTGCCTTGATGAAATCAAGACCTCAATATTATAATGACCCTGTTGTCAAAAACGGCTACTTTAGAGGCAGGGAGACAACGGAATTCGTCGATAAAGTCATGAGTGTCTATAGTTATTTCATGAGTAGCTAATCAGATTGTTGACACATGATAATCATGGGACAATGAAAAATAGGGTTGAGACAATAAACCCTAAATCCATTAAAGATGTTAAACATATAATTCAACTATATTCTATATCTATGAAAAAAAACTACATCTCTGTCGGTGCGATTCTTCTTGCAGCCACAATGCTCCCTTTGCAATCATGCATAGGAAGTTTCTCCCTTACCAATAAAGTATTGAGCTGGAATAATCAGGTGGGATCAAAATTTGTAAATGAGCTCGTGTTCTTTGCATTTTGGATCCTTCCCGTGTATGAAGTCACCTCCGTAGCTGATTTATTAATTCTTAACACAATAGAATTCTGGAGTGGGAATAATCCGGTGGAAGCATCTACAAAAGTGATCGATACAGACCAGGGTAAATACTACATTGCATGTGATGGGAAAGGATACGACATCACCGCTCCTAACGGCGATGTAGTCCGTCTTGAGTTTGAAGAGGATTCCCAGACATGGTCTGTAGGGGTTAATGACGAAGAGGCTATCCCGTTTATGACCATGATTGATGACAGCCATGTAAAGATGATCACTCCTAACGGAGATTTCCGTATGGTTGAATTGTCAGAACAAGGCGTTATGGCATATTCTGCGGAAACAGCAACCAACATACCACAGATGCTCTGATAAAGCAGCTACCAATATTTTTACGCAATATCAAGGTGCCAACAACGTTGATTAAATGTATCTGTCATTGATTTCTTTAGACTTATACGCATTACTGTGTGTTTATAATTCTTTATGAAATTTGATCAGACTTTGAAAAATATTGAATAAAAATATTCAACAATTTTCACTTTTAATTGTTAAATATTTTGAAGAGCAATAATGAGCACATTCATCTTTTGCAATCAAAAGCAATTTGAATTTAAACAATCTAAAATAAAAAGACTCTAAAATGAAAGCAATTCACGTAATCTGCGCAGTCATTGGCGGCGCAATCGCCGGAGCGGCAGTCGGACTCCTCGTTGCCCCTGAAAAGGGTGACGACACTCGTAAAAAAATCTTGAAAGTTCTCAAAGAGAAAGGTATCAGTCTCAAGAAATCCAAAATGGATGAACTTGTTGACGAAATTGAAGATCAAATCGACAACGCTCTCTGAGCCACATACATTCTGAAAAGAATTAATATAAATCGATTAAAAAATTTTAAATATGAAAGCTCTCAATATCCTTTATGCATTTCTTGGAGGCGCTATCGTAGGTTGTGGCGCAGCTATCCTTCTTGCTCCAGAGAAAGGCGCTGACGTCCGTGCAAAAATATGCTCAATCCTTAAGAAAAAAGGCATCAAGATCAGCGATGATGAAGTTGACGCCCTCGTAGCAGAACTTGCAAGTGCTGAAGAATAATCAATAATTTTACTAAATATAAGAATGAGGGGGTGGAATCCACTCCCTCATTTTTAAACACCGTGTCAGAATCTCACTGGCTCAACACCATAACCCTAACCTCTGCTTATGAAAGCAAAAATCACTGATGAAATTAAAGAAATTATATCCCAGGGAATGAATTGGGCAAAGCTTGAAGTGGAATACGTAAAGCTGACAGCCGCTGAAAAAGTCATAATCCTTATGAGCACCATGATACTGGGAGGTATATGCATGTTGTTGATGCTTCCCCTCCTAATTATGTTGCTCTTCGCTTTAGTAGGGGTTTTCAAGATGTTTATGTCGCCGGCATTAGCTTATTTAAGCGTTGGGGGTATTGTGGCTGTGGTGATGGCTCTTATTTTTATTTTCAGAAAAATGCTGATCATCACTCCCGTTGCAAGATTCATCACTCGCCTTTTCCTTGAAAAAAATCATAACTCTGAATCCTGATTGCCATGAATGAAATCCTGAAAAGCGAAAAAGCCGCAAAAGATATTACGAAACCTTCTACAAAATTTAAAGGTTACACGCTTGAAGAAATCAGATACCAGCGTGCTTTGGTGACTTTACAAAAAGAATTCTGTAAAACCAAGCTAAACCGTAATCTTCATAATTTGCAGAAGGCTAATCCTTTTTCTTCTGCCGCTTCCACATCAAGTTCAATACCGGGAAAAATTGGAATGGTGGCAGGAAAACTGATGACAGGTCTTAACTATCTTGACTATGCAATGATAGGTTTTTCCCTCTTTGGAACTGTACGTAAGGTATTGTCTTTCTTTCATAGGAAAAAGAAGTGAATCAACTTTAATTTCAAATTGTTAAAATAAGTTAATTTTGAGGTTAACTTTAAACATTTTGCCTTTTTTTACGTCATAAAGATATAGGTAATTGTCGCCGACATTGCCAATAAAATAATAAAACAATGCTATCGCGACAAAACGGAGCCGGGGTTGAGGCCTTAGCTCCGTTTTTCTTTTATTTCCAAACCATCACCCCAACGCCCATACGGTTTGTCGGAGGTGCCCAACACTAAGAAACTGTTTAAAATTATTTTGTACTGTTATTGAGGTCTTTGTCGGCATCTTTATGATATTTATTCAGTCATTATGGAACCCCATAATAACAGAACGAAAGCTCAAAATTGACCGAAAAGGTCTTTAAAGATTTCATAAAGTTAAATTAAAAAATTCTCTAAACTATCAACCATAAACCATCAGCACAATGCTTACTCTCATAGCTGAATCAAAAACAATGGCATCTCAAGAACGGCAGGTTTCAACAGAAGAATATCTCGACTGTATGCCGCTTCTTGAAAAGGAAGCAGACAGGATTGTTGAATACCTGTCTTCCTTTAACACGATGCAACTGTCTCAATCCATATCAATAAGCCCGGCTCTTGCAATGAAAGCTGCACGTCTGATTTATGATTTTCCTAACAAATCTACAGGGTATAATGCATTAAAGGCATTTACGGGGGAGGTATTCCGTGGCATCGACATCGCAACCCTTAACGAGGATGACTTGGAATATTCAGACAATCGCATTTTGATAATTTCTTCGCTCTACGGATTATTGAATCCTAAAAATATAATAAAACCTTACAGACTCGATTTCAATGCCGATTGTTCTCCCGATGGAGGGAAACTGTCTAAATTCTGGAAATCCAAACTTACAATAGCATTTGTGAAACACCTAAAAGACACAGGTGAAAAAGAAGTGCTCGACCTTCTTCCCGGAGAAGCGTCAAAATGCCTTGACTGGAAAATCATAAAAGCCTTTGCAAAAGTGATGAAGGTTGATTTTAAAACTGTTGGAGATGATGGAAACCTTAGGACGCCACATTCTGGAAAATTAAAAGAACTGCGCGGTAAGATGGTCAGGACAATTTTAAACCAAAGAATTGATAGTTTCAACACTCTTCTTGGGCTAAAAACCTCGGATTTTGCAGCGGACCCGGATTTATTCAGAGAGGGTTTTCCTACGTTTATAGCATTAAAATAATCAACTCGCATAAATTATGACAAGATCTTGTAGATAACTTTTTCAAGTCAGATATTGCAAATATCAACCATTACTATTAATTTTGCGTTGTAAAGATATAACGGAGCGAGAGAGTTCCGGTTCCCATACCACATCAAAGTAATATTTGGGAAACTCATCAAACTATTATGAAATACCGAGACCAGCTGCCGCTTCAATGGCGGGCCCCCCGTCCTTGGACGGTGCTCTTCTGAGCGCAGGCGGATTACAAAGATACGATGGCACTCAAATCCTGTCATTCGGAGTTTCATCACAAATCCTTTGATGTGGGTATTATAAAAGCCGATGATATGGCAGAATGCCTGT
>CAMTMX010000137.1 GCA_947073495.1 uncultured Porphyromonadaceae bacterium | reverse complement strand
ATAATGACTGAATAAATATCATAAAGATGTCGACAAAGACCTCAATGACAAGACAAAATAAATTTTAAACAGTTTCTTAAATATGCGTTATAGATGGTTATTCTTTAATTAGGCGCTTTTTGACTGCCAAAGGTTAAAGAGCCAATTTCACAGCTCTTTAACCTTTTTAATAAACACACATTTTTAATTAACACACACATTTTATAGTAAAAAATCTATGACTAAGACAAATTGGCTTTATGATCAAGTGAGACATTATGTCGATCTTTTATCTGCCGTATGGAATGTGGCTCGGTTCGCACCACATTCTCTGTGTCCAAACATATTATAAGTAGTAATTGGCGAAGTAAAAAAGGCGTCGTGACGACGCCTTCCGCCTGAAATAAGTAGTAGGCAAGAGTCCGGGTCCGTGAGGCTCCGGACTCTTTTTTCTTTCCAATCTACGTTTTGATTAATCTTCTATCAACCATTCTGATATGGTCCTTGTTTCCGTGGAAAAATTGACACCGACCTTGATTACCTTCCTTGAATCTGTTGAAAATGGAAGAGTGTATCCCTTCTCATTGATTTGATCAAGTGCCTCACGTGCTGATCGGTCAAGTTTCAATTCTATAATGTAGTAATATTTGTCTGTCTTGATAAAAAGATCGATCCTTCCATTTGAAGTACGGTATTCTGTCTCAACTTCAATACTCAGCAATTTCATTAAAATGAGAAGTGAATTGTGAAGGTTTTGTTCCTTATCCATGTGCATGTCGTAGGAAACAGAAGAAAACATGCTTTTAATACCTTCCATAAATTCAAAGGCTTTCCCTTCGTCAAGGCAATCTATCAAACGGTAGATAAAGACTTTAGAATCGTCGTTTTTGATATTTGCATAAAACGGCAGGAGGTAAGAAAGGAAGCCTTCCTCTACTTCTGTATTCGGAATTCCAAGAGTGTATATGTCCCGGCGTGGATTGTAATCCTTGATGGTTAGATACCCGGTCTGATATAGAAGTGCAAGTGGATTGGGATTGTCAAGATCAAGTCCTAAAAGCGTGTTTAGCCCGCATTGGGCATTGACAACATCCTGAAGATCTACATTGAATCTGCGTAATTGTTGTACAAGAAGTGTAGCCTGTCCGGAGTATATCCAAAAGTTTGAAAATCTCTCATCTTCCATGACGCTTACTATGGAATATGGATTGTATATCTCTTTGCCGTTACCCGAGAAACGGTAGCCGTCATATCTGTTTTTGAGATTCTGAAGAATTGTTTCCTCGCTTTCGGAAAACTTGTTGGAAAGGTTTTTGATTCCTATCTTGAAGTAGAATTTCAGTTCGTCTTCTGTTATTCCGCAGATATCACTGAAATCGTCATTGAATGATACGTCGCGAATATTGTTGAGACCGGAGAAAACAGAAAGATGCCCGAACCTGCTCACTCCTGTCAGGAATACCATACGTATGTATTCCGCACTGCTCTTGAAATTGGAATAAAGGGAGGCAAGTTCATTGCGGAGGAGTTCAAGCATCCCTTTGTTGTGGAGATTGCTTACCAGCGGTTTGTCGTATTCATCGACAAGAATCACCACTCTTTCCCCGGTCTTATTGAAAATGGTTTCGATTATGTCGGCAAATCTTACGGAGATGTTATCTTCGCTTGGCGTGATGCCATATTTCTCTTCCCACTTTCCGAGAAGCCGTCTGAGCACCTGTCCGAAAACCTCAGGGGTTTGGTATTTTTCGATGTTGAGGTCAAGATAAAGCACGGGATGAGGTGTCCAATCCCAATCCATAGAGTCGGCATATAAACCTTTAAAGAGTTCACGTCTGCCTTGAAAGAAACATTTCAATGTGGATAGGAACAGACTTTTGCCGAAACGGCGCGGTCGTCCCAGAAAGAAGTATTGTCCTCCCGAGCTTACAATCTTTTCAATGAACCGAGTTTTGTCGACATACAGGCAATCTCGCTCCCTCATAACTTCGAACGACTGTTCGCCCACTCCATATTTCACTTCTTTGTCCATGTCTTTAAATGCTTTATTTTGCAAATATACAACAATCTATTTAAGATTGCAACATGCAATTGCATATCAACATTCAATATGTTGCGGGGAGATATAGATGCTTCCTGCCTCGGCAAGATCATTCAGACGTAGATCATTTTGCGGGTCATGCCGCCGTCGACGGGGATGTCGGCGCCGTTGATGAAGTCGTTGTCGGGGAGGGACAGGAATAGGCACAACCGGGCGATGTCTTCCGGTTTCCCGACACGTCGCGATGGGTGTTGCAAACGGTCGGCTTCTGTCAGCTCTTCCGGATCGCCGGTATGGATCCATCCAGGGGAGATGCAGTTGACCGTTATCCCGAATTCCGAGAGCGACATCATCAGGGCGTGGGTGAGCGATGCCACACCGCCTTTCGATGCGGAATATCCTTCCGTCCCTTTCTCACTCTGCATGTGCCTCGTGGAGGATATTGTGATCATCCTCCCTCCGTATGAATTTGGAAAGGGATATTTGCGACGGTGTTGTGCCCACAGACGGGCTATGATATATGCAGGGCGGAGGTTGGTGTCGATGATCCGGTCAAACATCTCCGGATCGCTTTCTTCGAGTGGCAGGAATGTGGAAATCCCTGCGTTGCTCACCACAATGTCGATCTCTTTCCATGCCGCAAAAAGATTTTCGAGAGCCGCTTCGAGAGCAGCCCGGTCGGCAAGGTCAAGATGGTAGAACCTGACCCCTTCATCGTGGGCGAGTTTCTCACCCTTTTCACGGTCGATGTCAATTACGGCAACCTTGCATCCCGCTTTAAGGTAAGCACGTGCCACGGCAAGACCGATTCCGTTGGCACCACCGGTGACAAGAACGCGCTTTGCCGGGAACGGAACCTGGATGCTCCCTTTGCGGGGAGCGGCTGCTGCAGCGGTCCGGTTTGAATTCTGAAGACGTCCGCTCCGGAGATCTTCCATCCTTTGCTCAAGATAATTGTCTGCCATGTCCTGATTTTAGTACTGATGTTTGCCGATACAAAAATAATTAAAAATAACGAAAGATTTATGAAAAAGGGTATATTAATGAATTTATTTTATAAAATAATGCAAAATCTTGTATAACTTTGCATCGTTTATGAATTCGATTCTCTTTGACCATCGAATATTAATGGTTATAGAATGAATATTAATGGTTATAGAATAAGGTAATTAAAGATTTTTGTTTTTAGAATGGATAGACTGCCGATAGAAGACGTGTTGCTGAGGAATGTCAGGATTTTGTCTGAGTCTTCAGCCCAGGAGATGCGGATGGTGCCGAGGGGTGACGGGTCGTTCCCGTCGGTTGCGGTGCTGAAGGAGATAGTGGCATTGGTGAAAGCTGTAGTCTTCCCTGATTTTTTTGATTGCAGACGAAATAATGAAAACATACGCTCATGCTATCTCGGTGTCAATCTTGAAAAATTGTATTCCATGCTCGTGACGGAAACCCGCAGGGCATTGCGTTTCGACAATAATTATGAGGAAGAGGAGGTTGCGGCGGAGGCTTCATCCCTTACTTTGAAGTTTATTGATGAACTCCCTGAAATCAAGCGGCTTTTATATACTGATGTAGAGGCTATGTATAACAACGACCCTGCCGTAGACAATTTTGCGGAAGTCATATTGAGTTATCCGGTTGTGCAAGCCATGGTTCATTACCGCGCCGCCCACGTGTTGCTGAAGCTCGGCATCCCGGTGATCCCGAGGGTGATAACAGAGCTGGCACATTCAAGCACCGGAATAGATATCCATCCTGGTGCGAAGATCGGTGAATATTTCGCTATCGACCATGGCACGGGAGTGGTGATAGGGGAGACATGTATCATAGGGGATCATGTCACCCTGTATCAGGGTGTGACATTGGGGGCCAAGAATTTCTCGCTCGACAGCAACGGTCATCCTGTCAATATGCCGTGCCATCCTATAATAGAAGATAATGTGACAATCTATTCCAATTCATCGATTCTCGGAAGGATCACTGTGGGCCGCGGTTCTATTATCGGTGGTAACATCTGGCTTACCCATTCTGTCCCTGCCGGATCGCGGATACTGCAACGTAGGGCTGTCTCCACCACTTTTACCGACGGTCTCGGGATTTAATCCCTGAATGTGGTAGGCTTTATTTGCGATATGGTATGCGATATACCACATCAATGGTATTTGGAAGGAGCTGCGGCAGAAGTAATTTTGCAATGTCAAAAAAACTTTAAGTTTCGCAAGCTTACTTAAGGGTTAAGGGGTTAAGGGGTTAAGGGGTTAAGGGGTTAAGGGGTTAAAGGGTATGGTTATACGGCATATCTAAGGAGGTAGAATGTCTTTCCACAATTGGAGATTAACCTTATAACCTTATAACCTTATAACCTTATAACCCCATAACCCCATAACCCTCAACTTTCGCTTGCGAAAGTTGAATAATAAAGAAAATTAATTTAAAACTCTACGATTATGGCAAAAATTTACAACAATCTTACAGAGCTCATCGGAGCCACTCCTTTGGTGGAAGTGAAAAATATTGAGAAGTCGGAAGACCTCAAAGCGAGGGTCTTGGTCAAGGTGGAATATTTCAATCCCGGGGGGAGTGTGAAAGACCGCATCGCGCTTGCCATGATCGAGGATGCCGAGAAGTCGGGAAAACTGAAACCGGGGGCGGTTATAATCGAGCCGACAAGCGGCAACACGGGAATAGGACTTGCATGGGTCGCTTCTGTAAAGGGGTACAGGCTTATTTTGACAATGCCTGAAACAATGAGCGTTGAACGCCAGAATCTTCTTAAGGCACTTGGCGCCAATCTCGTTCTCACTTCGGGGAGTGAAGGTATGAAGGGTGCCATAAAAAAAGCACAGGAGCTGCAGGCGGAGAATCCCGGTTCGGTGATTCTGCAACAATTTGAAAATCCCGCCAATCCTGATGTGCATAGACGCACCACAGGTGAAGAGATCTGGAATGATACGGACGGAAAGGTGGATATATTTGTTGCGGGTGTCGGCACGGGCGGCACGTTGAGCGGCACTTCCGAGACTCTCAAACGTCATAATCCTGCGATAAAGACCGTAGCTGTGGAACCGGCAACTTCACCGGTGCTTTCCGGCGGACAGCCCGGTCCGCATAAGATCCAGGGTATCGGAGCCGGATTTGTTCCGAAAAATTTTAATGTGGAAGTTGTGGATGTGGTGATCCCGATTCCTGATAACGAGGCGATAAAGGCTTCCCGCCTTTTGGCGCAGAAGGAGGGTTTGCTTGTCGGAATTTCATCAGGTGCGGCGTTGGCAGCCGCTCTTCGAGAGGCAAAAAAGGAGGAGAATGCAGGTAAGACAATTGTCGCTCTTCTTCCGGATACGGGGGAACGCTATCTTTCAACCGTGCTTTATGCATTCGATGAATATCCGGTTTGATTTATTCAGCGCTCTTTGAGCGCTGAGGGTTAGGAGGTTAAAGGGTTAAAGGGTTATGGGTTAAGGTTGAGGGTTGAGGGGTTAAGGTTGAAGGTTAAGGTTAAAGGGGTATGGCTATACGGCATATCTAAGGAGGTAGAATGTCTTTCCACAATTGGAGATTAACCCCATAACTTTATAATAACCCTATAACCACATAACCCTATAACCCTCAACTTTCGCTTGCGAAAGTTGAATTCGGGAGAGGTGAGCGGTTTCTATGTCATCAGGTGGCAAACCTGATGTTGATGTCTCCTTCACAGAATGCTATCCACAACATACTGACCCCTTCCGAAATAGAAATATTGAAGTTGATATGCAGGGGTATGAGTGTGAAAGAAATGGCTGCGGAGAGGGTTTCGAGCATACATACCATTATCACCCATAAGAAGAATATATTCCGAAAACTTGAGGTAAACAACGTGTATGAGGCTACCAAATATGCCTTGCGTGCCGGGATCGTCGACATGGTAGACTATTATATTTAACTAATGCAGCAGTTTTTCAATCTTGTTGTTTAAATCGGAGAAACCGGGAATGTCGGAATCGCCAAAAGCGGCTATGATTTTTCCGGTTTCATCGGCAATATACGTGCGTGGAATTCCTGTCGTGGCAAACAGGTTGTATACGGTTCTGTCGGGTTGTGGGGAATAAGGCAAGGAGAAATTGTTATTTTCCCAAAATTCTTCGATGGATTCGGAATTTTCTTCACGGGAGTTTGCGAAAATCACAACTTTGGGATTCTCTTGATATGCCTCGTATAGTTGATTGATTGCCGGTAATCCCTCCTGGCAATCCCTGCATCCGGTGTTGAAAAATTCGATCACGGCAATTTTCCCTCTTAACGAGGATGTTGAGACTGTCGTTCCATTGTCAAGGTGCACTGTGAATTGTGGCAATTCATCGCCTTGACCCACACCTATATTGACCGGGTCGTCTTCAGTTACGCATCCTTGTATCATCGTGGAGATAAAGACAACCAGAGACATTAAAGAAAATGATATTGAAAATCTCGATTTCATCGTTTTAATTCAACGCTCTATGAGCGTTGAGGGTTAAGGGGTTATGAGGTTAAGGGGTTATGAGGGTTAATGGGTTATGAGGTTAAGGGGTTATGAGGGTTAATGGGTTATGAGGTTAAGGGGTTATGAGGGTTAAGGGGTTATGAGGTTAAAGGGTTATGAGGTTAAGGGGTTATGAGGTTAAGGGGTTATGAGGTTAAAGGGTTATGAGGTTA
>CAMTMX010000136.1 GCA_947073495.1 uncultured Porphyromonadaceae bacterium | reverse complement strand
CGAGCACGCCATCAGAGTCATCAAGATTAAAAACAATTTTCTCATACGTAATAATTTTGAGATGAAATTATTACGTATGACGGTAAAGGTATTTGGTTTATAGATCAGAGTTATAGCTTAAGTGCCTAATTATGAGATGGAGTTATTATCTTTGAATCTTAAATTGTAAAGATATATGGAGCAGTCTTTTCAATAGATATTGGTAAAAACGGAGAAAAATATAATTTAAGATAGCAAAATGATATGTTAAAATGAATAAATTCGTTTAACAAATTGAGAGAAAAATATGTTAAAAAGATAGTTTTTTAATGTTTTTTAGCAGGAAATAAAAAATTTTGTTTAAATTTGCGAAATATTTACAAGCCTGCCTTTGCGCAAAGGTGGTTTTATGGACATTTTAATTAACTCTTTAATCAACAACAAAAACAGGACTTAATATTTTATAAGAGAAAAATAGATTGGTTAATTTCTGAAATTCAGTAATTTAAGCGCTCTTTTATTCTCTAAAAGGAATAATTATTCACCAAAACAATAATAACTACATCTCAAAATGATTTACGTATGAGAAAATTGTTTTTAATCTTGATGACGGTGATTGGTTTTAGTCTGACAGTCTCTGCTCAGACCCGCACCTATCACGGCACCGTCCTCGACGCGGATAACAACGAGCCGCTTATCGGAGCCACCATCGTTCCTATCGGAGGCGGCCAGGGAACAGCAGCCGATATAGACGGTAAATTCACACTCACAGTGCCTGAAAATGTTACTCAGGCAAAAATTACTTATGTGGGTTACAAGGATCAGGTAGTGAACCTACAGGACAACATGACAATTCGTCTGACTGCCACTTCCGCAAATCTTGATGATGTGGTGGTCGTGGCTTACGGTACTGCAAATAAAGAGTCGCTTACAGGCTCTGTAGCTGTTGTCGGATCACAGGAAATCGAAGACCGACCTGTCACTTCCGTGACGGCTGCCCTCGAAGGCAATGCCCCGGGTGTGCAAGTAAACAACTCCACCGGCTACCCCGGATCACAGCCTTCAATCCGTATCAGGGGATTTAACTCTATTAATGGTGTAAATACTCCTTTATATGTTGTAGACGGCATGATATATGAGGGAGACATCGCCGATCTGAATCCTGCAGACATAGAGTCTATGTCTGTTCTTAAGGACGCGGCATCTTGTGCCCTTTACGGCAACCGAGGCGCCAACGGTGTTATCCTTATTAATACAAAAAGAGCAAAAAAAACAGGCAAAGTAGATGTCACACTCCAAATCCGCCAGGGTATGTATAAGAGAGGTCTACCCTATTATGACCGTCTTGACATCAAAGACTGGATGGAAACACAACTTATGGGCTGGACAAACGGAATGGTGTCTTCCGGAGCTTACAATACATACGAAGAAGCTCTATCAAACAGTAGGGTAGGCTTTGTTTCCGGTCCGCTACGAGGATCCAACATCTTCGACAAAGAGGCAGCTGAACTGTTTACCGCCGACGGCAAACTCAACGCCAACGTCCTTCCTGGATATAACGACCTCGACTGGTGGGATGCGATCTCACAGAACGGACACCGTCAGGAATACAACATCAACGCAGCCGGAGCAAGCGAAAAATTCAACATATTCGCATCAGCCGGCTATCTGAAAGAAAACGGCTATCTTCTTCACACTGACTTTGAACGATTCAACGGGCGCCTCAACGCCACATTCCAACCTGTGAGCTATCTCAAATTCGGAGTAAATCTCGCAGCCTCACACGTTAATTCAGAAGTGGGAGAAGCAGACAGCGACAATCTGAATCTTGTCACAAACCCGTTCCTCACAATGTTTAACGCCCCGGTTAAACCATATTATCTTCATGACAAAAACGGAAATATCGTTGAAGAGAACGGAGAAAAAGTGTGGAACACCACAGGACTCAACCGTGGCGACAATATTGCATGGACAATGCGTCTCAACCGCAACCAATACAATTCAAACAATATAGATGGCACTATCTTCGGAACTGCCATACTCCCCTACGGTTTCGAACTCACACTGAAAGGACAGATCTATCGGTCAAGCAGAACGAAGATGAGCTACAGTAATAATCTGGTAGGCTCCCAGAAAGGGAAAGGTGGACTTGACGAACAATTCACCAACTATAACTCCCACACATTCCAACAGCAATTAAACTGGAGCCATGAATATGGCAGAAACCATATCGATGTTCTTCTTGACCATGAGAACTATCAATATGGATATCGATACTCGTTCATCCGCAAGTCGGGACAGCTTCTCCCCGGGATGCTTTCACTCTCGAATTTCCAAAGTGAAGACTTTGACAGCGAAGTGGCAAACCAGATGCGCTCTGAATCTTATCTCGGGCGCGTACGCTATAACTTTGATCAGCAATACTTCCTTGAAGCGTCAATACGCCGCGATGGCACTTCACGTTTTGAAAAAGACAATCGCTGGGGTACATTCTGGAGTGTTGGCGGAAGCTGGATCATCACAAAAGAGAGATTCATGCAGAATATTAACTGGCTCAATTACCTGAAGCTGCGTACAGCCTATGGTTCGGTAGGCAATGACGCATCTGCAGGATGGTATTCTTACTGGTCTCTTTACGGTTTTGGCACTATGGACGGAGCCACTAATCTGGTACCCTCTCAGCTCGCCGGTCAAAACGTGAAATGGGAAGCTACCAAGACCTTCGACATCGCACTCGAAGGATCAATACTAAATGACCGTCTCAACTTCAGTGTAGGATATTTCAACAAACGCAACAGCGACCTATTATTCAATGTCACACGACCTCTATCTTCCGGCAATGTCGACAACAACGGTATCAACCCTAAAGTTCTGATGAATGTAGGCACGATGCAGAACATCGGCTGGGAACTTGCATTCGGGGTAGACATAATCCGCAACCGCGACCTTAAATGGAATTTCAATATAGATGCCACCTTCATGAAAAACAAAATCATCAAATTGCCGGACGGCAAAGACATGATCGGACAGGCGTTATTCCAAGGGAAAAGCATATATGAACATTACAGGACAAAATGGGTAGGCATCGACCGGCTCACTGGTCAATCTCTTTATGAGATGAATCCCTCTTCTCCTGACTACATCGCATATAAAGACGACAACACACCCTATTTTGATGAAGCCAAGTGGCAAAAAGACCTTGCAGACGCTGAAAGGACAGGACACCTTTATGAGAAAGACGGGGTATATTACACAGACCGTCCCCAATATGCACGCCGTCAAATCCTTGGGTCAGCACTTCCGACTGTCTACGGCTCTTTCGGCACTAACCTTTCCTGGAAAGGTTTGAACCTGTCTCTCCTCTTTACCTACAGTCTCGGAGGAAAGACATACAACAGCAACTATGCCTCTTTGATGAACGGCATCTCTTCAGACAGTCCCCAGGCGCTCCATAAAGACATACTCAATTCGTGGACTTCAGCCCCGGCGGGAATCACAAGAGAAATCAATGCCAACGGACTTCCTGTTCCGGTAATAGATCCTGACGGAGTGCCCGTGATCAACTCCGATCTCCAGCAATACAACAATTATTCAAGTTCACGATGGTTGATAAGCAGCAACTACTTGAGTCTAAAGAATATCAACCTGTCTTACGATCTTCCCTCAAGCTGGGTCGGAGCGATGAAACTTCAAAACATAAATCTCGGAGTATCTATCGACAACCTCTTCCTTGTCACCCGTCAAAAGGGACTAAATCCACAGTATGGTTTTGGAGGTGGTCAAGAAGCATACTATATGCCGTCGAGAGTATTCTCATTCCAATTGTCAGCCAAATTCTAAGTATTCGAACTCTGAATTAAGAAAAAATATGAAAAATAACAAATTATATATAGGATTAGCGGGAATCGCCATTGCAATGACCCTACCGTCGTGTGAAAGCGATTATCTTCAGCTCACCCCGGAGACTTCCGTTTCTTCCGGAACAATGGCAGAAGAAACCATAGCTGCAAAAATGGGTATTTATGGCATTTGCAATGCAATGCAGACCCAATATTATGAGACCGGCTATAACCAATATAGCGGTGAGGCATTCATTAACACCGTCTTCAACGATGCATTCGGACCCGATTATATTTGCAGTCTTTGGCAATCTTCCTGGGGTGCGTCACAATATAATTGGGAGGCCATGGAAAATGAACGTGGCACGATCAACAGTTATCCTTGGAACTATTGCTATAATATTATAGGTCTTGCTAACGGTGTTCTTGATGGCGTTGACAACGGCAACGGATCTCAGGCAGAGAAAGATTTTATCAAAGCCCAGGCATTGACTTTCCGTGCTCACGGCTATGAGAAACTCCTTCGCTGGTACGCTCCTCGCTGGAAAGACAGCAAAAATGGAGAAGCCTACTGTGTAGTGCTCAGACTTACAAGCGGGACAAATGATCTCCCTATTGTAACTATGAATCAAGTGCTTGATCAAATTTATGCGGATCTTGACGAAGCAATAAAGCTTTATACCTCAAGCAAAGGTAAAAGAACATACAAATGGGAGCCCGACATAGCTGTGGCTCAAGGAGTCTATGCCCGCACAGCCCTTATCAAAAACGACTGGAAGAAAGCTCAGGAAATGGCTCATGCCGCACGTGAGAATTATCCCGTTGCAGATCTGAAGACCTATTTCGCCGGATTTGTAAATGATACAAACGACAATATTTGGTCGCAAGACACCGACGAATCACACATTTACTATTGGACATGGGGTGTGAACTACAGCTGCAACGGCAACCACATATTCACATGGGGAACTGCTGCCGGAGCAATCAGTCTTGACCTTTACAATGCCCTTGATCCTAACGACCAACGTCGTCAGCTATACTTCACTCCAGACAAGATCGAGCAACTTGATCCATCGTTCAATCCAGCCGGACTGTCTGCAAGTTCTTTCTGGGATCCGGCTCTCGTAAATTCAACAAACCTTCTCGACTGTGCAGCAGCACCGGGTAAGCCATCACAATCAGATCCTAATGCAAAGTGGGGGTTAGTGAATATTGCTGCCGGCTGGAGTGCTAAAGAAGCATTCGAAATCAACACTTGTGAGACGGACTATGGTTACTATCCATATTTTCAAATCACTAATGAAGACACCGGCTGCGATCTGAAATTTTACAATAACGGCAACAGCATTTACTCTCAGATGTCTACAATCCAATTGGGTGCACAATACAAATTCTATTCCAATTCACCTTACGGCACAAGCGCATATCCTTTCATGAGGGCGTCTGAGATGTGTATCACTGAAGCAGAGGCTGCCTATATGGCAGGTGACATGGCTACAGCAATTGCCTGTCTGACAGAACTCAATTCAAAACGAATCCCCGGGTATTCCTGCACAAACACAGGCGACGCCCTTCTTGATGAAATACGTTTGACACGCCGTATCGAACTTTGGGGAGAAGGTCAAAACTGGTCAGATTTCAAACGTTGGAACCTTCCTTTAGTGCGTCGAGCCTGGGTTGCGAATGATCCAACTTCCGGCAATTACATGCCCGGATATGCAGTCTCAAGAGATGTAGATTACGCTCATGGATGGATGTTCACTCTTCCTTCCAGTGAATCCGACTACAATTCTGCAATCGACAGAAACCTCCTGTATAAATAATTTCTGAATTAAATCCAATCAGCGGGCAGATGCATTAGAAGCATTTGCCCGTTTTTTATAGGGCGCATTCCTTAAAAAGAGCGACGCCTCTCCGCCACCGAAATTTTAAGAAAATGCCTTCTAACTGTTTAAATTTATTTGTCGAAGGGATTGAGAGGAGTTGTCAGGCAGTTTTTTTGATATTTATGAAGGAGTTATGGGGTTCCATAATGACTGAATAAATGTCATAAAGATGACGACAAAGACCTCAATGACAAGACAAATTAATGTTTAAACAGTTTCTTAGCCCTTGCTATTTTTGTTTGCGTGAGTCAAAGTTTTTTTGTAACTTTGCACGCCAATTGACGGGATCGCGACCTGTCAAGCCAATTAAAACAATACTTTAAACTGCAGAAAATTAGTATGAAAGCTAAAATTCATCCCGAAAACTACCGTGAGGTTGTTTTCAAAGACATGTCGAACGACGAAATCTTCATCACTCGTTCAACTGTGGCAACTCGTGAGACTATCGAGGTTGACGGCAAAGAATATCCCCTCGTAAAGCTTGAAATCACTTCAGCTTCTCACCCCTTCTTCACCGGCAAGCAGAAACTCGTCGACACAGCAGGTCGTGTGGACAAATTCCGCAGCCGCTACGGCAACCGCACAAAGAAGTAATTGCCAGGCAACTTCAAATAAAAGTGCCGGAATTCATGACGATGAATTCCGGCACTTTTTATAATTTTGAATGTTGAATTTTGAATTTTGAATGTTGAATGACAGCTATTTTCCCTTATGAATTTTGAATCATTATGAATTATGAATTATGCATTGAGTCAAGATAGCCGGTCAGGATTATAACCGCAGCCATTTCATCCGCCCTACCCTTCTCTTGCCTCTGCTTCTTTGAAAATCCACCCGCAAGCATCTCCCTGTGGGCGATTGAAGATGTAAATCTCTCATCTACCATAACCACAGGCTTATCCGGCAATTCCTTCTTTAGTCTATTTAAGAACGGCTCGATATAACGCATACTTTCACTCGGATTGCCATGCATGTCGCGAGGCTCACCCACTATAATTTTCTCCACCTGCTCATTATTGCAATAATCTTTCAAAAATTGCATAAGGTCGCATGTTCTGACGGTAGGCAATCCGTTGGCACATATTTGCAACACATCCGTCACGGCAATTCCGCAACGCTTCCTACCATAGTCTATCGCAATCAATCTTCCCATTTATTAGAATCTGTTAAAAATTTATTTTGTCTTGACATTGAAGCCTTTGCCGGCATATTTATGATATTTATTCAGTCATTATGGAACCCCATAACTCCATCATAAATATCAAAATTCTGCTCGACAAATCCTCTC
>CAMTMX010000135.1 GCA_947073495.1 uncultured Porphyromonadaceae bacterium | reverse complement strand
GTGGTGCCACCAGGAATCGAACCGGGGACACAAGGATTTTCAGTCCTTTGCTCTACCAACTGAGCTATGGCACCTTGCTCGGCTTCTTGAGTAATTATCGTTTGAAGGTTTCGTTTCTTCTCTTTCGAGATTGAGTTTCCATCTTCAGCTTATTTCTCCCTGATCGGTGTCACTCTCTTGTGTCCTCATCAGTGCCGTTTGCGAGTGCAAAGTTAGACACTTTTTCTGATTCCTCCAAATTTTTTGAAAGAAATTTTATCTATTTTTTAATATTTATTACTATATACCTGATTATAAGCGGTTAATTTTTGCGTCTAAATTTACCGAATAAGTATCCGGATGCCTCTTTTAATTCCGGATAGCCTCCTATCCACATTATTCCCACGTATGTCATCCCTCCAACAATAACCATCAGAAGCAATCTCAATGGCGCTCCTAAAGGAATCATTTCAACGAGTGAACATGTCAACCACATAACAGCTGCAGAGAATGCGTATGGCATCATATCTGTTATCATATTTATTACGCCGTATCCAATCGCCCTTCCCACCATGACGACAATAATGACATAAGTAACCAATGATGCCCAAAGTTGACCCCAGACAAGAATATCGATGCTTTTGAAAAATATTGTAGCCATTATGGCAACCGCTATGGCGGAATCTTTCACCACTTCTATTATGAACAGACGCTTGCCATATCCTTTCGCCAACATATAGTTACCATAAAGCGATACTAACACAACGAAAACACCCCGAATCACCAATATCTGAAATAATATTATCGCGGCATCCCATTTATGTCCGAACATGGTGTGAAACAGCGGCTCCCCTATTGCCGCCAATCCGATCATCACCGGGAAAAGGACAAATGATGTAAACCGGTTGATCTTTTTCACATAACGCCTGAAATCTTCTGTATTGTCTTGAAATTTTGACAACAACGGCACAAATGAGGCGGTAAGAACCTGCGAAATGGAAGCAGTCCCCATTTTACTCCATTTATCCGCCTGGGTGTAGACGCCCAACGACGCAAGTGAATAAAATGCACCGATCACAAACGAATATATCGTCTGAAACAGAGTGTTGAGCATAGAGGATGAGAACACACTCATGCCTATCCTCCATATTTTTTTTAATGAAGACAGCTTAATCCAGCAAGACGGCAGCCAATTGCCGGTCGCCCAGAGCAGACCCGTCTTAATCCCTGCCAACGCCACCGATTGCCATACAAGCGCCCATGCCCCGCATCCTTGTAGAGCCAATACAATTCCTACGCCACCGCCTCCTATCTGCGCAACCAGATTTGAAATTGCAATCATCTTGACATCCATCCTCTTCATAAGGCGATTTGTCTGGACTATAGCAAGCGCATTGAGCACAAAAGTGAGAAACATCACTTTTGACAAGGGTATCAAACGTTTATCTCCCTGGAAAATATCTGCAATAATTGGAGAACATATCCATAAAACCCAATATATGCCGACACTGACTATAAGATTAAACCAAAAAACAGTAGAATAGTCCTCCTCTGCCGGCTCTTTTTTCTGAAGCAAAGCAGCTCCGAACCCACTGTCAGCAAATATAATGGCAAACGCCTGAAAAACAAGGAGTGCCCCCACAAGACCGAAATCCTCCTCTGAGAGCACATTAGCAAGCACCAACCCGACAACACCATACAGCACTTGCGACGCAAGCCTGTCGATAGTGTTCCATTTCAACGTACGAGCAGTCTTCAGTTTCAATGGAACTTCTGCTTCCTGTTTCATTTCCTACGGGTTAATTCTTCATTATATAAAAAAACAGGATCACTCATCCTCTACCTCTTCTTCCTCGTCATCAACTTCCTCGGAAGCGTTTTCTTTAAGTCCGTCATCTTCCGACACGACCGTATCAAGCGGACGACCTTCAGGCAAGGGATAAAGTTTTCCGCCTCCCGATTTTTTAATTTTCGGATCGCCTTTGTAATAAATCTTGGTTGAGCCCAGTCCCCTTACGTTCAATTTCATTTTAGGGAAGCACCCGATTGAGCCGCTTCCCAAGATCTTACATTGCACATTGTCTGCTTCAAGTCGGTCTGCGGATATCACTCCGGTGCCTACCATTTTCAAGACAGCATCCTGACATGTACCCGAGATGTTGATCGTGCCATTACCGGTTGCGATGGAAGCTGTCACTTTATTTGATTTTATATTCTCTATAATCAATGTGCCATTGCCCACCTGAGTCGCCTTAAATTCAGCACATGGAGCAGGATTCTCTACAGTAAAAGAGAAGTTGGATGCATTTTCAACCGAGGTAAGGAAATCGGAATATATATATAGCACGGGTAAATCCGGATGGCCGACATCTTCCGTCGATACCTGAATCTTCAAATTACCATCTTTGGGTGTAATTATAAATGCGTCGGCAAACTGTTTGTCTCCGCAATATTGTATATAGCCTGAAGAATCCGGAAGGCAACGGTAGACAACATTGACATTATCACAAACTTTGACCTTGTCAAACTGCCCGACCTCAACCTTATAGTTCTCAACCTCCTGACCATTTGCCGAGACAACTGCAAATGCCAATAAAACAGCGCATAAAAGTTTATTCATCGAAAGGTTCATTTTTGTCCTATTTTTCCTGTCCATAAAAATCTTGAAGGAGTGCGTTTACCCTTATAACGGAGTTTCTCCAGATTTAGTTAAAATAAGTTTTTTCTATTTCTCGGAATATCTGTTCAAGTTCGTCTGCCGTTTCCGCGCGCAGCATTTTAATCCTCACCTGTCGGAAATCAGGCAATCCCTTAAACAACGGAGTCGCGGCGAGATGACGCCTTATATGCAGAATTCCCCGATATTCATCTATACGGTCTATACTTTCCTTTATCTGGCGACGAAGCAAAGCAAATTTCTCGGCATCCGGCAAAGGAGACCATTCACCGGTTTTAATATATTGATCCACGTCATGGAAGATCCATGTAGCGCCGATAGCTCCCCTACCTATCATCACACCGTCGACCCCATACTCATCAAACGCTTTAGCAGCCGCCTCCGGCGTGGTTATATCCCCATTCCCGATGACCGGGATCTCCATTCTCGGGTCTGCTTTCAATTCCCCTATCAAACTCCAGTCTGCATTCCCTGTATACATCTGAGACCGAGTACGTCCATGCACGGTCAGGGCGGCGATTCCGCAATCCTGAAGGCGCGGACCAAGGTCTGTTATTATCTTATTGTCAGCATCCCATCCAAGACGCGTCTTTACAGTGACCGGCAGATTTACCGCCTTCACCACAGATTCCGTAATAGCCAACATCTTGGGAATATCCCTCAACATTCCCGCACCGGCACCTTTTCCCGCCACTTTCTTCACGGGACACCCGAAATTTATATCAATCAAGTCAGGACGTGCTGCCTCAACCATTTTTGCAGCCTCAACCATGGCCTCCGGATCCCGTCCATAAATCTGGATAGCCACAGGGCGTTCCCTGTCATCTATGTGAAGTTTCCGCGCAGTTGAAGCAATATTGCGGACAAGAGCTTCAGATGACACAAACTCTGTATATACCATTTTTGCGCCCTGTTCCCTACAAATCAAGCGGAAAGACGGATCAGTCACGTCTTCCATAGGGGCAAGCATTACAGGGCGCTCCCCAAGATCAATATTCCCAATCTTCATTATTCAATGATCAAATTAATGTGAGACAACCACAAGCAGATGGCGATAAAAGCTCGGCAACTTCCCTTACTTCCTCCCTGCCCACACCCATCATACGTTCTGCCGTGGTCGATATATCATGTATCTCATTATAATAGAGAACACTCTTGCCCAACGACATTGCACGGTTTTCACGATGGTCAGAGCCAACCAACAACTGTCCGCAATACTGACGTTTCATCTTTTCAAAAGCGGATTCAGAGATAAGAGATTGAGCCAGACGGTCAAGTTCATTATTTATTATACGACGGCATTTTCCTACAACTGACGGATCTGATCCGAAATAAACAAGCATTAGTCCGGAGTCACTCATCAAGCTGATATTGCTGTCAACCGTATACACATATCCCCTCTTTTCCCTTAACTCACGGTTAAGTTTTGAGTTCATACACGGTCCTCCAAGATAATTATTCAATAAGAAAAGAGCGAACCTACGTGGATCTTTCCTGCCGAAAACCCTTGCACCGACAATCGTATTGGCCTGATGATTGCCCCGGTCTCTTGTAATATCAAACATCGACATTTCTGGAGGCAATACCCTGTCATGCTTAGTTTCAGGATAATGCATTTTCGAGAAATGCTTCTCCACAAGTCTGCAAAGTTTTTCCGGAGACATCGGTGAACAACAATACACCACCATATTCCCGGGTGTATAAAACCTGTCAAGAAATCCCCTGCAATCCTCCCCTGTCAGTTTTTTCACACTCTCAGGACTCCCCAAAATATTATGGGCAAGACCAGATCCGGAATACGCAAGTTCCTCAAACTCGTCATATACAGAGTCGGCAGGGCTATCAAGATAACTATTTATCTCCTCCACAACCACTTCCCTTTCCTTATCGATTTCCTCTTTTGGGAAACAACTTGAAGTCACGAGATCCGCAATAAGCTCGATCGCCCTCTCTTCATATCCAGCGGGCGCATTTGTATATACCATCGTCTCCTCTTTCGAGGTGTAAGCGTTAAGCTCTCCCCCCACCACTTCCATACGGCTGGATATCTGCCAGACTTTACGCTTGGAAGTGCCTTTAAAGATTGTATGTTCCACAAAATGAGCCAGACCATGGCAAGAGTCGCCTTCATCACGGCTCCCGGCATTCACCACCGCCCCTATATAGCTTACAAGCCCGTTAATATGCCAGCAAACCACCCTTAATCCATTTGCCAAAGTGAAAACACTATATGATTGATTCATAGATTTCATTTTTAAGTGCGCAAAATTAATAAAAAATCTGTAACTTTGCATTATATCGCCATGCCACAAAGCGGGCAAGCAGTTAATCATCAACAAAAAAACTCCTATGAGAATTATACCTAATATTATAATTGTCATCATCCTGACTTTTTTATTATCCGTTTCATGCGGGTCAGGACAACAGTCCCCCCACAATTACAATACGTCAGTTCCATCAGAGACATTAAGGCGCCTTAACACCACGATTGCGAAAGCCAAGACATATCAAGAAAAGAAGAAAAACCACATCGATTCTCTAAAAAATCTGCTCAAATCAGGCAACATGCCTTCGCATCAATGGGAAGTGCTGATAGAAATCGCCGACCAATACCGCCAAATGAACGCAGACTCATCAATATACTATGCTGAAAAAGCTATAGACGCCGTTCCCGACGACCCTTCGGGATTCAAGCGCATCAGAAGTGAGCTTTCTCTTGTGACAGCCCTCAGCACTGCCGGAATATTCTCCCCGGCTGTATGGAGACTTGATTCAATAAGCAGGCTCGAGCTTCCTGAAGACGCCAGGATAGAGTTCTGGAAAGCTTCAAGAATAATGTATTCATACATGCTTGCATTTGTTCAGGACCACACCAGATATGCCGATCTGTTCCGTGAAAAATACATAAACTGCGACGATTCCCTCCTTATGCTTCTGCCTCGCGACGACACTTTCAGACAATTCATCTCAGCAGAACGGCTCGTGAATGATGCAAAATGGGAAAAGGCGAAATCCGAGCTTGAGCTGATATTGAAAAACAATTCAGACCAAAGCAACATTTACGCCATGGCGGCATTCCAGCTTGCCATTGTAAACAAAAATTTAGGCAATTACAACGGATATGTGGAAAACCTCGCCATTTCTGCAGAATGCGACATAAAAGGAAGCGTAAAGGAAGGGATAGCACTCCCAACTCTTGCAAACTGGCTTTATGAAGAAGGGGACCTTGAGAACGCTTTCAATTTCATCAATTTCGCACTTGAGGAAGCCAACAGCGGCAACATAAGGATGCGCACCGTATTGATCGCCACTTTTATGCCCCTTATTGACGAGGCATACCGGCATAACATAGACTCTTCAAATAAAAAAATGTTTGTCTATCTTCTTATTTCAACTTCCTTGTTGCTGATAGCGATAGTCCTTTCTGCAGTGCTCATAAAAAACATACGGACTTCAAGGACTAAAGGCAAACAGCTTGAAGCCACTTCCAAAATGCTTGAAGCATATGTGGGCAACTTTATAGGACTCTGTTCAAACTATGCATCAAGGCTCGACCAGTTCGCCAAACTTGTGACACGAAAAATTAATGCCGGTCAATCTGACGATCTTGTCAAATTAATATCTGCCGGAAAAGTCAACAATGAGGAAAGTGAAGAATTTTATCGTCTCATCGATAAAGCCATCCTCGATATATTCCCCGACTTTGTAGACCAGATCAACTCCCTTCTTTTACCTGACAAGAAAATAGAATTGAAACCAGGCGAGCAGCTCATTCCCGAAGTGCGCATATATGCATTCGTAAGGTTAGGTGTTGACCAAAGCAATAAGATTGCCCAGATCCTCAACTACTCTGTCAACACCGTATATTCCTATCGCAACAGGATGAGAAACCGTGCCATCGACCGTGAAAAATTTGATGCCAACGTTGCGAATTTGGGGAGGGAAGATGAAGGATTTGTCTCATATTTAGGCTGACAGAGGGGTTAATTTCTTTATAAATCTGCCTCAAAATCGACTTATATCCCCATATTCCTACTAATATCATCCCTATATTGCAATTTTGTAATACATTGATTATCTGCATGTATACTTCTATATTTTCTATATAGAAGCTATATCTAAGGCTATATCGCTTGCAAAACCATTTTTTGATGCTTAATTTTGCAATGTCCGAAAAGGGAACTTCGGACATGGATATTTAAATTTCATGACTCATAGGTTATAAGGTAAGTATTATTTTAAGTATTATTTAAGCAAATAAGGTCTATTCGTAGAATTTCTTTAAGGTGAAAAAGATAGTAAGGTTCAACGATAAAACAGGGTAAAAGTTCTTAAAGGTATAAAACATATTGATTAAATAAATCGTTTATGTTAGGTTTGTAGAAATAATTTTGATTCGCAACGTGGCAGACTTCTTGTGAAAGAAGT
>CAMTMX010000134.1 GCA_947073495.1 uncultured Porphyromonadaceae bacterium | reverse complement strand
GTCAGGCAACTGACTGAAAAATTTTTCAACGCCACCCTTTCCGATCATGAATCGGAGAGACTCTCAGGATATGCCGAAGAGCTCACAGGGAAAAATCCCCCTTTTGAGATCAACGACATGCAGCTTCTAAATGACCTTGAGCTTATAAAATCGCTCAACAGTCATTCAGAAGCCTGCCTGGAGGCTCTCGCCCTTCAAACTCCCCAGGAATTAGAACTGAAATTAGAAAGCCATATCTCCAGACTCGCCCGTGACAGCAGACGAAGGATGATCTTCAAACGTATCCTCCCCTCGGCTGCGGCGGCTGCCGTAGTCGCAGTGGTAGCCACTATAGGCTTCAAAGCCACGGAAGGGATCGGAATAACCGGTCACAATTCCCAACAATACGCTTCTGTAACACCTGCTTTAAAATCAGAAAACACACTCTCTTCCAAGATGAATGCAAAATCTGAAACTCCGGTGTTTGCAGAACTAAACCGACCTATAAAACCATCTCCAGCGGCAAAAGTATCACATGCTGCAACGATAACGCCGGTTATCCCTCCCCCGGCTATTAAAGCAATAGCGACAGCTGCCACAGCAACCTTACCGGAAAAAATCAATATTCCAAACTTTTCAGATCCGGTGATCGACGTGATGCCTATGATTGCAGCCGCATCAATCGATCCTTCAAAGGTGGTGCTCCAGCCGTTGTCTACACTAAGCCAGACAGTATGCAATGTCTATGAATCAGTGGACGCCGTCTCTTCATCTTTCGCAGGGATAGCCGAGACGTTGGAACTGGTCAATTCGTCGCTTGCATTGCTCTCTTCAACTGACGACAACTTTTAAATTCATATTCTGCAAATCATAAAAAAACACCTTGACATGAATAATTTTCTCAGAATCATTATTGTTTTAATCGTAGGGATTTCAGCGGTTATTCCTGCTGCCGCAGGTCCGAAAAAATATTTTGAAGATCTTTCTGCAAATCCTAACTTCGATTACACCTACGTCTCCCCTCTCATGCTTCAGGCTATGGGCGATCAATATCTTTCACAGGAAAGATCGGGCGGCCTTCCAGTGAAAAGCAGCCAGATCACTTCAATTGAGACGATCAGCACCAACGGAGACGGCATGAACGAGAAGCTGTGGAAAGCGATCACCTCAATCAAAAAAGATAACAAACTTGAAACCCTCACCACCAAAAAAAAGGATTTCTATCGTTATGATGTCTTTGCAAAGCTTTCGGGCGACCACAAATATTTCACTAATCTCCTCGTCATCACCCAAGACGGCGCCGAAAACGTAAGCGTGGTCTATATGGAAGGAAAAATCCCCGTCAATTCAAATCTGAAATATACTCTGACACAATAATAACTTGTGCCGCCTTTTAATAAAGTGGGTTAAAATTGAAAAGCAATTTTAACCCATATTATTAAACCATATCCGGAAGGATTTGTCTATATTAAAATAGTGTGTTCCTAAAACACTTCCTAAATGTATACCCAATGAAAAAGCGAATCATCCCATTTATATTAGGAGGCATAGCATTATTCGCGGCATGTAGCCACCAACGCCCCTCCTTAGAAATATCTCTCCCTGATAAATTTGAAGGACAGACCGTAGAACTCATCAATTTCCTTGACTCAACATCCCTATCTTCCGCCGTGGTGAAAGGCGGCAAGGTTGTGTTTGAAAATATTCCCGAAAAACAGATATTCGCATCCGTGCTTATCGATGGAAGGACTCGCGCCTTTTACATTTCCGAAAACGGTATAGCCACATTAAACGATTCTATCTCCACCGCTGTCGGAACTCCATTGAATGATAAGTTTTCAACTCTTCTTTCTCAACTTGACTCAATTGAGAATCTTGACGATATGCCCACATACGTAGATTTTGTAGAGAAGAGCTATAATGATAATAAAGACAATCCAATAGGCTCATATTTCGGAATCGAATGGATGAAATATGCCGACTATAATAAAGTGGACAGCATTCTTGCAGATGCTCCCGATGCGCTCAAGAATTCGCCCAAAACAAATTATTATAAAAATTTTGCCAAACTTCGGGCTGCCACAGCCCCAGGACAACCTTATGTGGATTTCGAGGGAGAAACCCTTGACGGAGTGAACACAAACTTCTCTTCGTTTGTTAAGCCTGGTGTATATACACTCGTAGACTTTTGGGCAAGCTGGTGTCCGTATTGCATCAAAGAGCTTCCTGAAATCGCCTCCCTGTACGACAAATGGAAAGGGAACGGTCTTGAGATCGTAGGCGTGGCTGTAAGAGACACCCCGGACGATTCCAAAGCCGCGGTCAACAAACATAATATCACATGGCCCGTGATCCTCAACACCCAGAGGCGTCCGTACGACATATACGGGTTCTCCGGCATTCCTCATCACATGTTGATAGGACCTGATGGAAAAATCGTATCACGCGACGAATCAATACAACAGATAGACGCACGCCTGCAGACTGCAAAGGACACGGCATCCAAATAAACCATACCTTTTACCCTGCTATGGCTAAAAATGAAAAATCACAACCTCTCCCATACGACAAGCGCTCTCTCAACCATATCATAGAAGACGCTGTAAAGAAAAACTGGAACCTGATGGCGCTGTCTGATCTCGGCGGCATCAGTTTCAAGTTTTCTGAAGTGGCGGAAAATGTTGAAAAACTTCATATCCTTTATAATTCCGCAGGCATCAAACCGGGCGACAAGATTGCGATATGTGGCAAAAATTCTGCATGTTGGGCTGTCGTTTTCATCAGCTGCCTCACCTATGGTGCGGTGGCTGTGCCTATTCTCCATGAGTTCAAGCCTGAAAACATACACACTCTCGTAAACCATAGCGAAGCGAAGCTATTGTTTGTTGACAAGGCTATATTTGATAAACTTGACCAGAACATTCTTTCCTCACTTATTGGAGCATTTTACATTTCCGAAGAAGGGATCGCGTTCTCCAGAAATAAAAAAATTACGGAAACCTGGAATGACATAAACGAAATATTCGGAAAAAAATATCCGCAAGCATTCACTGCTGACAACCTGAATTATTTTCATGACACCCCTGAAAATTTAGCGGTGATCAACTACACTTCAGGCTCCACAGGCGCGCCAAAGGGGGTTATGCTGCCGTTCCTAAGCTTATGGAGCAACATACGCTACAGTATCGACGATCTTGATTTCCTGAAGCCCGGTGACGGAATGGTCAACATGCTTCCGCTCGGACATCTGTATGGAATGGTGATTGAAATGCTGCATCCTTTCGTCAAGGGGTGTCATTGTCATTTCCTCACAAAAGTACCGTCGCCCAAGGTTCTTCTCGGAGCATTCGCAGAGGTGCGTCCAAAGCTGATCATCACAGTGCCTTTGGTTCTGGAAAAAATTATACGGTCGAAAGTATTCCCTAAGATACATACGCCGTTGATGAGCCTGTTGCTCAAAATTCCTGTCGTCAACAACCGGATATATGGAAAAATAAAAGAGTCGCTTATCAACGCTTTCGGAGGGCAGGTGCTTGAAATAATCATCGGAGGCGCACCATTGAATGCCGAAGTGGAGAAATTCCTTTACAGGATCGGCTTCCCTGTCACAGTGGGATATGGAATGACAGAATGCGGACCTCTTCTCACCTATGCGCCCCCCCAAGAATCAAAACCACACACAGTAGGAAGGATAGTAGACCGTATGGAGGTAAAGATCGATTCTCCAGATCCGGAGCATATACCCGGCAACATCATGGTCAAGGGCGACAACGTGATGCGAGGCTATTACAAGAATGATGAGGCCACCCGTGAGGTATTCCCGTACAATGACGGATGGATGAATACCGGCGATATGGGAACAATTTCCAAAGACGGCATGATCTCTATAAGCGGACGTTCAAAGACTATGATTCTCGGACCATCCGGTCAAAATATCTATCCGGAGGAGATAGAACAAAAGGTCAACAATATGCCATACGTGGCTGAATCGCTTGTGATCGATGACCACGGCAAGCTCGTGGCTCTGATAGTTCCTGATATGGATGCAGCCACTGCAAAAGGACTGTCTACTGCGGATATTGACAAAATAATGGCGCAGAACATAAAGGAAGTTAATAAAAGTCTGGAGGCATATAGCAAGTTAAGTACACACCGCCTTATGGAAAACGAGTTTGAAAAGACTCCGAAACGAAGCATCAAACGCTTCCTGTATCAAGCTTAAGATTATAAAAGCATTACGACCGCCTCATATGAGGCGGTCGTAATGCTTTTATTCAATGTCTATAATTTCATAAGTTATCCGTTTATGAGCGCGGGTGGGGTCGGCGACTTTTGTTGCTTTTCAAATGTGCGGCACCATTGTTTAATCCCGCATTCCTCACACTCCGGCTTACGTGCCTTGCACACGTATCTGCCATGCAGAATCAACCAATGATGAGCCTTGGGGGCGATCTCTCCCGGAATGTATTTCATCAACGTTTTCTCAGTTGCCAACGGAGTTTTGGAATTGTTGGTCAGACCGATTCGGTTGCTCACCCTAAACACGTGCGTATCGACAGCCATAGCCGCCTTATTCCAAACCACCGCAAGCATCACATTGGCTGTCTTCCTTCCCACTCCGGGAAGCTTCATGAGATTGTCTATATCTGAAGGCATTTCTCCACCAAACTCCTCGACCAGCACTTTCGCAGCCCGGATGAGATGACGGGTCTTGTTGTTGGGGAATGTCACACTTTTGATATAAGGAAACACCTCTTCTTCCGTAGCGGCAGCCAACGAAGCAGGATCAGGATACGCCTCAAACAATGGAGGGGTGACAATATTCACCCTCTTGTCCGTGCATTGAGCAGATAGGATCACTGCAAGCAACAAATGAAACGGATTGTCATAATGCAACTCGGTTTCCGGTGAAGGCATGTTCTCCGAAAACCAAGTTATGATTCCATTATATCTTTCTTTTGTAGTCAAAACGTAGAATGATTCATAATAAACAATGCATAGCATATGCTTATACTATCATTGCTTATTCTGGAAAATTTATTAGCGTGCAGATTCAAACTCAGCAAGGAAACGCACATCGTTCTCACTAAACATGCGCAAGTCTTTCACGCGATATTTGAGGTTTGTGATACGCTCGATCCCCATACCGAATGCATACCCGGAGTATACATCAGGATCAATTCCACAAGCCTTAAGTACATTTGGATCGACCATGCCGCAGCCAAGAATCTCAACCCATCCTGTACCTTTACAGAACGCACATCCCTTGCCTCCGCAAAGGTCGCAGCTTATATCCATCTCGGCAGAAGGCTCAGTGAAGGGGAAATATGACGGACGAAGACGTATCTTTGTCTCAGCCCCAAACATTTCCTTAGCAAAGTTCAGGAGCACTTGCTTCAAGTCAGCGAAAGAAACATTCTTGTCGATATACAATCCCTCCACCTGATGGAAGAAACAGTGCGCACGCGCCGAAATAGCCTCGTTACGATACACGCGTCCCGGACATACAATACGGATAGGCGGCTGGGTCTTCTCCATAACACGAGTCTGAACAGATGAAGTGTGGGTGCGAAGCAACACATCTACCGGATTGCGGGAAATAAAGAAAGTGTCCTGCATGTCGCGTGCAGGGTGATCGGCAGGGAAATTGAGCGAAGAGAAGACATGCCAGTCGTCTTCGATTTCCGGACCCTCAGCAATTGTGAATCCCATACCCGCAAAAATACGGATAATGTCATTCTTTACGATAGAGAGAGGATGACGCGAACCTACCGGGAAAGGAGTCGCAGTGCGGGTCAAGTCAATTGAAGACGCTTCATTATCCGCTCCTGCCGACAACTGCTCCTTAAGGATGTTGATCTTTTCGGTAACGACATTTTTAAGCTCGTTGAGTTTCTGACCCAACTCTCGCTTACTTTCCGCAGGGACATTACGGAAATCTGCCATAAGACCCGAGACAATCCCTTTTTTGCTCAAATATTTAATGCGGAGTTCCTCTACCTCCTGCGGCGTGGAAGCTGTGGCTGAAGCCACTTCCTCTTTAATCCGGTTTATCTTATCAATCATTGTTGTTCTAATTGTATAGTTCAGCACTGACATCACATGACAAAATCAGTAAAACTGCTCTACTTTTCTTTCTTGCGCAAAATTACTAAAAAAATATCGAATATCTTGTATCAAATATCCACTTTCAATGTTATTTAAGAAAGGCTTATGCTTTTAAAGATCCACTTCTATCTGACGCAGGCTATAATTGCATTAGTCGAATATCTTTTTAACTAAATCTACCTCCACATTAATTAATCAAAAATTAATCTTATTATGGACACAAGAAAAACTAAAATCTCACTTTCCACAACCACTTGCGGACTCCTCATCGGAATCGGACTTCTCTTGCTTGGAACGCAAATAAAACGAGGTCTAAATAGTATTTCAGACAATCAGAGAGTCGTTACTGTACGCGGTCTTTCTGAAAAAGAAGTCGCCGCAAATAAAGTGACATGGCCTATTGTAAGCAAGGAAGTCGGCAACGATCTGCCTTCAATTTATGCAAATATCGAAAAAACTAATGCCGCAATCTTATCTTTCCTGAAAACAAACGGCATCAAAGACACAGAAATATCTGTGAATGCACCTCAAGTGGTCGACATGCAGGCAGACAGATACAACTCCAATCCTCTCCCCTACCGCTACAATGTCACAAATGTGGTCGTGGTTACATCTGCACAAGTAGATCTTGTCAGAAAACTTATAGAACGTCAAACAGAATTGCTGAAACAAGGAATCGCGATTGTTGCCGGAGACTATCAGTATCAGACAACTTATGAATATACAGACCTGAATACAATAAAACCGGGCATGATTGCTGACGCAACAAAGAATGCAAGAGAGGCGGCAAACAAGTTTGCAGATGATTCCGACAGCGAACTCGGTAAAATAAAAACAGCCTCACAAGGTCAGTTCTCAATAGAAGACCGCGACCAGTACACTCCATATATCAAGCGAGTACGCGTGGTCTCCACGATCGTCTACTACCTAAAAGACTAATTTAAAATTTATTTTGTATTGTCATTGAGGTCTTTGTCGGCATCTTTGTGATATTTATTCAGTCATTATGGAACCCCATAATTCCAT
>CAMTMX010000133.1 GCA_947073495.1 uncultured Porphyromonadaceae bacterium | reverse complement strand
TGTTTCGCTCATTGTTAGTGAATAAATGTTACGGAGCCCAATCATGGATTTACGCTCCTGTTTTTATGTTTCGGTTTCCTCTTTTGTCCGGAAGGAATATGGCCTATTCCTTTTTCGGATACCCCTGTCGTCGGGGAGGAGGTCTTGTTTGTCGTATCTTCATTGTCTTGTTTTTTGTTTTTGGGCGATTTTCAGAATTAAAACACCGATTTTGTTATGTTTTCCCTGACAGGGTTATGACAGAGTTATGACAGGTTTCTGACTTTTTACATGATAGTGGTAATGCAATGAATTCAATGTCTTTTTTCCCGCGCATAATCAAGGTATCCGACCGCGTTTCCGGCGGTCAGTCGCAGCTCAGCCCATTTCCTGAGTTCGGAAATGCGGAAGTGCAGGCGGTGTCCGAATTTGTGGAAGGGGATGTTTCCGGCTGATGTTTCCTTGTATAGCTGGCCCTTGGCTATACGGTAGCCGTTGGAGTTAAGAAACTCCAACGCCCCGTCTATGTCCACTGATTCCTGCTCCCTTTTGGGCTGTGATGCTGCGAGTATTCTGTCGAGGCTCTCGCTGACCGCGTTGTTGATTAGTTCCCTCAAACTATCAAAGGGGATAATGACAATGTTGTTATCCATCTGATTAAAAAATGACCGCAAAGTATTGGGTTTACATACCCATGCAATATGTAAAATCGCCGTAACACGGCTAAATGTTCAAATTTTTCTCCATTAATATTCTATCCGCGACCCGCGGAGGCTTTGCGGCAGTCGGATATATAACACCGCTGTCGATGTTTTTGATTTGCTTAAATAGCGTATTGTCAGCATATTGTCATGATTATGTCACTACTTTGTCAGGCTTGGGACATTATTTCATTACAGTACATTCAATATATAATGTATTGATGACTGAAAACTCTAAAACGTATGCGTGTCTGAAATCTTGATTACGTTTATCCCCACGGCTGCCTTGTCCCGCCACAGGCACGAAAAAAGCCGGCACAATGCTGTGTCGACTTTCCTCGTGACGAATTGTATGTCTACGCCATTTCAAGCTCGGGGAGGCTGTTGATTGCCTTGTGCTTCAGCTCGTCAACGACATGGAGGTATTTCTCCGTCATCTCTATGCTGGCGTGTCCCATGAGCGACTGTACCGTCTTTATGTTCGCGCCGTTGTTTAGTACGTTGACCGCGAAACTATGCCTCGCGCAGTGCCATGTGATATGCTTGGAGATGCCGGCTTTCGCGACCCATTTTCCGATGTGCTGGTTGCAGGTCCATGAGCATGGGAGTGTGAATATGGTCTGCGACAGGGCTTCGCCGGTAGGAGGAGTGCCGATGAGTTTCAATATCATCGGGCTAAGCGGCGTGACAACGCCGCTGTTCTTGCTGCGCCCGGCTATCTTGCTCTGCTCGAATTTCAGTACCCCGGTGGCGAAATCCACGTTGGAGTATTTCAGCTTGCGCACGTCGCACCAGCGTATGCCCGTATAGAGGCTGAACAGGAACGCCCTCCTTATATCAGGCTCTCCGCCCTCATAAGGGGTCAAGGCAAGTGTTTTCACCTCGTCAAGCGTAAGTATGGATTTTCTCAGTGCGAGGCGGTCCATGCGCAGGACTATTCCCTTTGCGGGGTTCTTTTTCATCAGCCCCTCCTCCACGGCAGATGCCACCACTTTCTTGAAAAGGCCGAGACAGCGCGACGCGCCGTATCCGACCGATACCTTTTTTAGATGGTCCACATACCCCGATACCATTTCCGGGGTAAGGAGATCCATTCTTAGGAACTCGGTGTAGCGTCGGTATTTCTGGATACCGGAAAGGAAGTCGATGAAACGCCGGTAGGCGGTCCCTAAACCTACCCTTGTCGGCTTTGCATATACCTCGTCATCGCGGTGCTGTCGGAAATAACGCAGGAAGTCCGCCTCCTTCTCTTTCTTCAGTCGGTAGCCCTCACGGTCTTCAAGGAACTCCTGTTCACGCTCAAACCTAATCTTCTCGGCGAGGGCGAGGGTGTTCTTGTTCTGCGCCCGCTCCGCCTGTGTCCGGGGAGTCAGTATGAGGTAGAGGTTAAGGTTCTCGCGCTTGCGGTTATGCTTGATTTTGTATTTAGGCTTTCCTGCCATCGCCCCCTCCGTATATATGACATGGTTGCCCGCGTCATCGAGAACGGGGGTCTCGGTACGGCCGAGGTAATATTCCAGCGCAAGGCTGGCACGACCGTCTTTGAGCACGGTCTGGACCAGTTTCGGATTTTGTTTGTTCTTGTTTTCAACTTTCGCCATAGGCTGCTAATCTTAGTTTTGCGCAAAGATAGTGCGGTTTGGTAATCGTTGAAAATCGCCCTCAACACATATTAACAACTGAACTGTACAAAATGTGTACTGATTGAGAAAAAAACAGCAAATCACGGAATATCGTCACAAATCCTAAAATCCTAATTCCCTTGAAATCAGACTATGATATTTTGAGGAAAATTCCTACTTTTCTACCTCAAGTTTACGAAAAATTTGCGAGAAACTCAGAAAAAGGTTAAATTTGCAATCACTATCAGGCAATGCCTTCCCGCCGAAACTGTCACCATCCTGATTTCGCGACAACCTTACGGGAAGACCCCGCCATAACCTATATTCAGACTGCAAGAAAGTGAAGATTCATCGAGAAGGCACGAACATACTCATAATGCTTTTCCTTGTTCTGCTGGTGCTTAATGCACCGGTATGGCTCTTCATGCCCCCCTACATAATACCGGCTATCTTCACCTCCATTTCTGTCGTGGTATACCTCTTTGTGTTCAATTTCTTCCGTTGTCCCAAAAGACACTACCGTGGCGAACGCAAAGACATTGTGGTGAGCTCAGTCGACGGCAAGGTTGTAGCAATAGAAAAAGTTTTTGAGCCTGAATACCTGAAATCGGAAGCCATCATGCTATCCGTCTTCATGTCTCCTTTGAACGTTCACGCCAACTGGTATCCTGTCGACGGCAAGGTGGAATACGTCCGTCATCACAGGGGAAGGTTTCTTTCCGCGTATCTTCCGAAAGCAAGCACCGAAAACGAAAGAAGCACTGTCGGGATCATATGCGAGTCAGGCGAAAGGATCACCGCCCGACAGATCGCAGGGGCGATGGCAAGAAGAATAGTGACCTACGCCCGCAAGGGGCATACCTCCACTATCGACGGTCATCTCGGATTCATAAAATTCGGATCAAGAGTGGATCTATATCTACCCACAGATGCAGAAATCCTTGTGGAAATGAAACAAATCGTCAAGGGCGGTGTTACTCCTGTAGCACGTCTTAATCATTCTGAAAAATGAATCCTGTCAAAGCAAACATACCGAATTCCATCACATGTATAAACCTTGTGGCGGGATGTCTCGCCATAATCGCAGCTGCAAAGGGCGATCATCTCCTGTGGGGGATGCATGCATATCAATGGGCGTTTATCTTTATTGCAATCGGTGCCGTGGCTGACTTCCTCGACGGATTTGCAGCAAGGGCGCTTCATGCTTATTCAAATCTGGGAAAAGAGCTCGACTCTCTCTGCGACCTTGTCACATTCGGAGTCGCCCCGGCGATGATCATCTTCAACCTGCTGGAACAGTGTGGAGACTCCCCCTGGCTTCAATGGACATCTCTGTTGATTCCAGTTGCCGGCGCATTGCGTCTCGCACGCTTCAATATCGACACCCGCCAGACCACATCATTCATCGGCATGCCAATCCCGGCAAACGCCATCTTCTGGATAGGATATGCGGCGATGTTCATGCAGGGAGCGTACTTCCTCTTTGAATGGTATGTGTTCCTCCCCATCCTTCTGATAGAATGCTGGCTGATGAATTCTCCTCTGAGAATTTTTTCCCTCAAGTTCAAAAACCTTAAACTGAAAGAAAACGCTCCGCGTTTCATCCTTATAATTGCGGCTATTATATTCTGCTTCACTCTTGGAGTGGGAGGGCTGCTCTGGCTGATTGTATTCTACATTCTTCTCTCATTGGCATTTAAAAGCTGATTAGCATTCATCAGCCGACAGCCGGTAAAAAAAACATCAACCATTTAATTTCAACTTATTCGCTTTGGGAATATTCTTAACAATAGTAATACTTCTGTTCCTCCTTTGGCCCACCATAACAAAGTGGATACGCCGCTACATGGCAAACAAAGCCGAGGATTTCCTGCGCAACGCCACAGGCATGCCACCCCGTCCGGGGTCACGCAAGGCTAAAAAGGAGGCTGCCGACTGCAACAGCAATAGTTATTATGACAGCAGGGACAGCCGGTCAGAATCCCGCCGCAAACACAGATACAGCCCGCAAGACAGCGACGGACCCATAATCCCCAAGGAGTATGCCGAAGATGTGGAGTTTGTAGAGACCAAGGAGTTTTCTCAAACCACAATAGATTCCACATATTCTTCAGACGGCTGCAGGGCTGAATGGCATGAAAGTCAGGTCAGCGACGCCGAGTGGGAGGAAATCAAGCCGAAGCGCAAATAATATGGGAAAGACTCTTTTTGTCACAGACCTTGACGGCACATTGTTGTCTTCCGACAGTCATGTTTCCCGACGCTCCGCTCAGATTTTGAACGAGGCTATCGGGAAAGGCGCCTTGTTCACTATAGCCACGGCAAGAACCCCATCCACCGTCGAGAGTCTCATGAAAGATGTCAAGGCAAACCTGCCATTCATAGTGATGACCGGTTCGGCGATATGGAATCCCGCCGACGGACTGTTTTTGGAATCGACTGCAATGTCGCCCGAAACGGCACAGAAGATTCTCGACACGGTCAGAAAGCACAATCTCCCCACATTCATTTATCAATTGACAGAAGGAAGGATACATATCTATCATACCGGTCCCCTCTCCGACAATGAACGCATATTTATTTCCGAGAGAAACGACAGTCAATACAAGATATTCCACATCCCTGAAAACGGGGAATCTGTCATCCCCGAAAAACTTACAAATATATCTTTATTCTATTCAATGCAGCCGACAAGGCAAGTGGAAGAGACTTTCGTGGATATAAAGGGGAACATTGAATGTAACCCCATCTTCTATCACGATATGTTTGGAGAAGAGACCGGGATAATGGAGGTTTTCTCTACAGAAGCCTCAAAAGCAAATGCAATCAAACGGTTGAAAACCATTTCGGGTGCCGACAGGGTTGTAGCCTTCGGCGACAACATCAACGATATCCCCATGCTACGTGAGGCAGACGTGGCGGTTGCCGTGGAGAATGCAGTCCCGGAAGTGAAGCGCATCGCCGACGTAATAATCGGCGCCAACACCACCGACGCCGTCGCCCGCTTCATCCTCTCCACCCTAAGAAACAGTTTGTAAGCGAGAATTAAATTCAATTATAAATGGCAGTCAAGTTAAAAATAAGATATATCTCTTTCTTTTATATAATTGCCTTATGGGCAATAGTTGCATCTTGCTATCATCCTATCGATAACGGTCTTTTAGATGCTGAAGCTGTTATCGAAGAGTGCCCTGACTCTGCTCTCTGCTTGCTTACAACTCTTGACAAGAAAAAACTACCGACAGAAAGAGACCGGCACATCTTCATAATCCTTCTAACAGAAGCGAGGTATAAAACCGGCTTAAACGATACTTCGGATTCCTCAATAGCCGCAGCAGCAAGATTCTTTGACCCAGAGGTTAAAAATCCATATCGCTTAAAAGCATACTATTACAAATCCATATTAAATAAAAACAGCAAAAGATTCGGCCATGCATTAGTAGATTTGAAAGAAGCCGAGATATCAGCGGAGGCAATGGACAATCTCAAATGGAAAGCGCTTGTGCATCGTGCACAAGCCGATATGTTTGATGCATCTAAAAACAACAAACAAGCATTGAACTATTACAACATCGCACTCAAAGAGTTTTCAATTATAGATTCCACACAATATTATGCAGGCGCTTTATATGATTGCTGTAGGAGTTATCTTAATTTACATGAAAATGACAGCGCCATTATAATTGCAAATCTTCTTGACGAATGGGCTGACAGAAATTCAAATCATCATTACCATAGGCTTTCGTCATCCTGCCTTGGAGACGCGTACTACAATACTGGGAATTATGACAAATCAATCACATTATTAGAGAAACTGCAAGATGAATACCCTGAAAATATCTCAGACTATCATCTCGAATGCCTCGGACTTTCATATTTCAACATAGGGAATATGGAGAAAGCTGAAGAGTGTGGTTCAATTTTGAGGGATCGGCATTCCCACCATCTCACATTGCAGAGAAAACTTGCTGAACATAAGGGAGATTATCATCGTGCCATGAATCTGATGGAGATTTCAAGGCACTATAATGACAGCATCACAAAAGATTGGCAGACACGCTCACAAGACGCAATTCTTTATGAAAATCTAATTCTGGAGAATAAAAACGCCGACTTAGAAAAATCACAAAAGGATCTGTGGATATTTATCGGCATAATGCTGATTGTCTGCCTTGTTTTGGCGGGATTGTTAATAACATTAATCTATAAGTCTCGTATCAAAGAAAGAGACCGTTTCCTAAGAAAAATTCATTCACTTGAATCCGATCTGACTGAAAGCTCAGGAGTCGTTGAGGAGATGAAAAAAAATGTGGAATCAAAGCAGTTCGAGATAAACAAGGCAAATGAGCTCTTATTATCACTTCAGCAAGAAATTGAAAATTTGGAATCCAGACAAAAAGACTATAATTCGATAAGAAGCGGTCTTGAATACCGTCTGTCGGAGCTTCTAAGACAAAAGGAAGAAAACTCTTCACACATAAAAGAACTTGAAGATGAACTCTTCGATTCCAAACTACTATTAGAAAAGCGTCAAACTATAATTGCAAAGAGCAACGATATTATACAACAGTCGATTCAAGACCGCTACCGGATACTTGACACCCTTGCCTCCAGATATTACGAAATAAAGGGTAATCTTCTTACCGAGAAAAACAAAATGTTTGAAGAGATTATGAAACTGTTTGAAAATATCAGAACTGACAGCGACATGACAACGTCATTCGAAAATATCATCAATCAGGGACTTGACAATCTTATGGTAAAGTTTCGAGACGATTTCCCAAAAATGTCTGATTCCGATCGATCTCTTTTCATGTTTATTGTACTTGACTTTTCGCCAAAAGCAATAAGCACTTTTCTCGATATACCAATTTACAGGTTCTACAACAGAAAATCATCTCTGAAAGAAAAGATTCTCAGGAACCATTCAATCAATCCAAAATTATATCTACAGTTCCAATATTGTCCTAAACGTTTTGGGCAAAAATAAAAATAGGAAGTAGTTACTAAGGCAAAAAATGACTACCTTAGT
>CAMTMX010000132.1 GCA_947073495.1 uncultured Porphyromonadaceae bacterium | reverse complement strand
GCGAAACAATAGGTCAACTCTTTTCACTCCTCTGAATGAACGGCTGACAGCCACTGATGCAACTTTTCACGTCACACGCATTAGAAGCCGTAGGTCTAAAATGTTGCGGGGATAAGGCGGCATATCAGCTTTCCGGGGGACAGCGTAGAAGCGCAGCGATAGCGTCCGTCCTTTCTATGGAACCGAATATACTTGTTTTGGATGAACCGTCATCAAATCTCGACTTGAAGGCGAGAAGGAACTTGATTGACCTCCTAAAAACTTTCCACCACACAATCATAGTCGCCACCCACGATATAGAGATGGCTCAGGAACTATGTCCCCGTTCACTCCTCATGGAAGACGGCAAAATAATAGCGGATGCCCCTACCCAAGAAATCATACAACTCATTCAATCGCAATTTTAACCATAAGAACGACAAAAAAACTGGTATCATAGCGCTTCCTTCCCGAATGCAACAGATCCCTGATATTCATTAAAAGAAAGTCGTCAGTTACTTAATTATTCAGCTGACATAGTTAAGTGCTTCGAAATCGTATTCGTTCAAAGCTCCTCCAGCCATTCTCTCCTTCCCTCCGAACAGGTAGCAGTTGCCCGACGCCCCGCCTCCGTACTCCGGCTCCACACTCTTCTTCTTTTGTCCTTGTATCCTTTTGTTTCACTCTTCCAAAGTTCACCTCGGTTGAATCAATTAGCAATTAAATCCCGTTCCTTGGTCAAATATTTTGAAGGATTGAGCATTAATCAGAGTCAACAAAAATATGGAAAACTCTATCATCATCTACGTGATTGCAAAACTACATACAATATAACCGGCACTCCAACAACCGGGGTAAGCGCGTTGATCGGAATAACAGTATTTTCAGGTATTGTACTTACAACATTACATCCTAAACACAATATTGCCCCTATCAACATGGTAGCCGGTATCAACACCCAATGATTGTCTGTCTTAAAAATCATTCTTGATATATGAGGGACAGCCAATCCCACAAATGCAATCGGTCCACAATACGCTGTGACAATCGCAGTTAAAACACCTGTGGCAAGAAGCAACAGATTCCTCACAACCTTAACATTGACACCAAGGTTAATGGCATAGTGATCCCCCAATAAAAGTATGTTAAGAGGTTTGGCAAGCAATAAAGACATCAACAACCCCAATACTGTGAATGATGAAAACCATGGCAAGCGTTCCGTTGAAACATCCCCGAATGTACCCATCCCCCACATAACATAGTTCTGCACACCCTGTGCCGTTGATACTGAAGACAACAGAGTGACGACCGAGCTTGTGAGGTAACCTATCATGATCCCAGTTATGAGGAGCATCAGGTTATTTCCAACGATGGTTGACAAAGCTATCAAAACACCCATAATCAACAGACTGCCTGCCAAAGCACCGACCACAACCGCAGCATAACCGCCCCATGACAGGCTCCCTAATGACAATGACCCTCCTAAAAACAACATGACAAGCGCCACACCCAAGCTCGCTCCCGAACTAATCCCAAGTATCGAAGGTCCGGCGAGAGGATTGTGGAAAGCTGTCTGCAGTAACAATCCTGTTACTGCAAGACCGGCACCGCCTAACAAAGCTGTCACTGCCTGTGGAAATCTACTGTTCAAGACAATGAATCGCACAGCTTCATTCTGCGATTCACCCGTCAATGCATTCATGACCTCCTCAGGAGATATATGAATGGCTCCAAAAAACAGATTGGCTACCAATAACGCCAACGTTGTCAATATGAGTATTACGAATCTTATCAAGGCTCTATCTTTACAAAATATGACTTCCCTCCCTCAGGAATTTCAGCCTCCGGATGGAACAATGAAATGAGGTTAGAAAGCAACCACTGTGGATGAAACGCAACATCCTCGAAGATTCTTGTCTTTGATGAGTCACTTCCGTATACATTTTTTTCTTTATATGCCTTAAACTTCGTATATAACTCCTTATCTTCTCCAAGCGATTTTAAAGTTATTGGATCGTATGCAAAACGGATAAGCCAGATATCGACATCCTGTGCCTGATATAGCACCTTCTCGGGACTAAGCTGCAAACTCCCCGACACCTTGACATCTCCAAACGGATTAACTCCCCCTGCATCCACGAGCATCATACCCATAGTGGACTTACCTGCAGGAAGATTCCAGGACTGACCATAAATGCGGTCCATCAACACTTTAGGACGTGTTGTGGTAGATTTAGCTATTTCCTTCAGTTCAAGATACTGCCTCTCTGTTTCAGAAAACATAGAATCCGCCTGCTCCTTTTTGCCATAGAGTCTTCCATAGAACTTCATCCATTCAGAACGTGCCAAGGGAGAAGTCTCCATATAATCCGCACACTCTATGATAGGGATACCGGCTTGCGAAAGTTTGCCATGGCCCCCTGAATTTTCAAACGGGGACAGCAAAATAGCTCCGGGGGCAACCTCTATTATCTTCTCGATATTCGGAGACATACTGTTGCCACAATCGGCTATATCCCCACTTTCAATTCTTGACTGCAATGAGGGCTCATATATATATTCCGCATCGCACACTCCTGAAATAGCATCGGCTGCCCCTAATTCGTTGATCAAACCGTTGTGAACGGATGAATATACTATCGACTTTTTAAGAGGCACTCTTATTGTCTGAGCTGGAGTAAAACCTTCCGGCACGTCAACACCTTCTTCCAGCAAGACATATTTCTGGAGCAACTTTGTCGTGTCCCAAGGATTACGGACCTCCGCTATTGTATAACCGTCAAACTCTTTTATAGCAAGATTCTCCGCGTACTTAAGTTCCACCTCTTTCCCTTCTGAAGAAACAGTGCTGTTTCCCCTGCAACCTTGCAGAAGAAACAGCACCATAAAAAGGATAATAGGTGAGATTGTCTTTCTCACTGTTGAAATCATAATACCTGATTAAAAAAATATACAGGGGTCTCCTATACCGCAATCGTATTTCTTAACAAATTTTCCGTTGTTATCATATTGATAAACAAATTCCGGAAGAGAATATGCTTCATAACTGTTATCTTTATACGATCCGATTATAATTGTGCCTGTTACAGGATCTACTCCAATTGAGATAGGAGCAGGAACCTCTTCGAATGTCATAGGAGTAAGCTCTCCTGTCTTCACATCATATTTTGCGTACGATGATGTTCCTCCATATGGAGCATCTATGAAATAGATAGTATTGTCTTTTGCTGAAACATGAGTGGCATTTGCTATTTTTGTGCAAGTATTGTCAGCTTCCACCTTATAAAGAGCATTTGCGACATCACCATAGTTGCCCAGACATAGAAGGAAAAGCTCTCCTCCGACTGAAATAAACTGTTTGGGATTCATCGGCACTGTAAATGTCGATGTTTCGGTGAATGAATCAAGAGAAATTACAGACGCTGTCGTTCCATAATCAGGATAATTCATACCGTCAGAATTGGGCACATATAGATTATTCTCATGAATGCCAATTTTTTCAGGGTTCGGGCCAACCTTAACAGAACCGTCAATTGCCATTGACAAGGTGTCAAGACGTGAAACATAGCCGTCATACATCGAGATGTAGACTTTACCTCCTTTGGTAACCATTGCGCGAGGCTGAGTGCCGGGGAAACCTGTCTCGGAGAGTTTTATCTGTTTTATACTTTTATAAGTATTAGCATCAAGAATTTCAATAGTATTTGATCCATATATGCCGAGATATATCTTGGAACCATAAGTAATTCCACACTGAGGAGTATCTCCCATGCTTCTTTTGTTGACACTTACAAAGGCTTCTCTTACAATTTCCGAAGTTTCATAATCAATCACGCACAATTCACCCTCAATTTTATTTTTGTAATTACCTTGATTTAGGATAAAAGCACCGTGAGAAACTGCGGGCACCTCTTCGGGAGTCTTGTCTATGGGTTCATCATCGTCGCTACACGACGTGAGACTAAATGCTGCAAATGCAGCCAAGCTCAGATAAAGTAAATTTTTCTTCATTTTTGACTTTTTAATAAAGTTGTTATGTGTCATAATTATATTAGATTTCGAATTCCGCTGTCAGTTTCCAGGATCTACCGGGCATGGGATATCTTGCAACAATCTCGTATTGCTTGTCGAATATATTCAATATATCCGCCTTAATTTCCAAAGAATTTTTCTTGATTTTAAAACTTCTGAACAAAGATATGCCGGTATCGAAATAACCTGAAATTCTGGTTTCCGGAAAATTCTGGTTTGTGGTATAACGCGCACTGCATCCGGTGCCGTGAAGAGCGACATTCACCCAAGGGTTAAGCCACGAAACTGATGCAGACCCGGAATTAAGCGGTATATAGGCAACCTGTTTCTTCCATTCCATGGTGTTTGGATCGGTCAGGGGCTGAGCCCTTTGATAAGAATAGCTGCCTGAGAGCATCAATGTATGATTCCGGGCCAATTCAAACGAAGAGCTAAGGGAAACATCAAGTCCATAAACCCTTACTTTCCCTAAATTCTCCATTTTCCATAAGAATAAATTATATGGAATAGCCACAATCTTATTCTTCACATGATTGATATAACCGTCGCAAGTTAGTGTCAAGTCAGACATCCATGGCAAAGAGGAAGCCTGAAACGTGATACCCACATTTACCTGATCAGTGGATTCAGGATCAAGATTGATACTCCCTAAATTATCGAAATATGCCTCATTGAAAGTAGGCATCCTGAAAATATTTTTGTAAGACGCTCTGACAAATAATCCAAGGTCTTCGGCAGGCTGTATGCTGACACTTACGGAAGGAGACAACTTATACCTGTCTTTGCTGGCATCGCCATCCTTGGCGTCGTTAAAATATATCGAATAAAGCGCCCTCGCCATTGCCGAAATTCTCCAGAAGTTATATTTCACGGCAAGACTCTGGAGAATCGTATTGCGGTAAGGTCTGATATCCGATTTCAGATTACTTGAAAGATTATTCCATGCCCAGTCTGCCGAATAATCTATCGACAATCCCGACATTGGGGTGTAAAGTAGAGCTCCTGTGAAATATGTTTCCCTCTGTATATAATAATTGTCAAGCTTTCCTCCGGGATATTTCCCGTTTACATCAGTGTATCGGGATGTTGCCCAATTGAATTTTCCGGCTGCCAACAAAGAAAACTTCGATGACAGTTTACCCCTGTATTGCAATTGACCGAAAAAATTTCTTTCCCTGAGATGCTCCTCGCTTTCGTTGACATAATAGATCACCTGTCCCGGGAGATCCCTGGAATTATCATAATAATAGACCTTCCCAACGAGTGAAGACGCCCCGTTGATCCTCCATCTTCCGTTAAGTTCGCCGGTCCATGAATTCATCCGGGAATTTTCGCGCTTTTCCCTTGTGACAAGATCACCATTGACAAGGGTGAAGGGACAATCATTTTCAGAATGAATATATTCAACGTTGGCTGAAAAAGACAACCCTTTCCCGTTTCCATCGGAAATACGCAGATATGGATTGTAATATCCGAATGAACCGGTTTTCATCTGAGCTTTCAGATGAAATTCGTCTTCGTCGCCGGTTGGAGCCGTAAATGATGAAATATACAATGAAGATGAAGAGGCAGCAGCCCGCGCAGGAATAAAGATATCATCGTTATCTCCGGAAAAAAGAGTCAACCCTTTTACGTTATCAATGGAATATCTCGCCAAATCTATCTGTCCGCTCTGGCAATCGCTCAATGTTATCCCGTCATACACTACCGCCGTATGTTCCGACCCGAGACCTCTTACTGAAACCGTCTTCAATCCACCAGCACCTCCATAATCTCTAAGATTCACGCCCGGCATCCTCCTCATGGCATCTGAAATATCGGTGATGCCAGTGGTCCTTATTTTTTCAGAATCTATATTGTGAAGAGGAGTTGAAGACCGCACTTCCTTTTTCTGTTTTGCCGACATGATTTCCAAATCCGGAAGTTTTGTCGTCAATGTGTCTTCATCGTTGTAGGCAGGAATATAAAAATTCACCCCGGCTGCATAAGCCGAGGTGATACTTGTCAAACTGATTATCGATGTCAGAATATGCTTTCTCATCCTCGAAGAAAAACAATAAGATTATGATGCCTATTTATATCAGGCATGAAGGGTCGGACTATTACCGTAGCGAGACTGTCAAGGAATTTCACCCTGTTCCTTCAATTTCACGATGTCGTGAAATCGAGCGCAAAGTTATAAAATAATTCCGGTTACACCATACTTTACCGATATAATTTTATATTTTTGTAATCACTAATTTTATATTTATGATCAATCCCCCTTATATCGCGGACGAAAGCCGCTATGATTCAGGCATGAGATATGCACGCTGTGGCAGAAGCGGACTGCTCCTTCCAAAGATCTCCTTAGGTCTATGGCACAATTTTGGAGACGTCGATTGTTTTTCCAACAGTTGTGACATGCTACACTATGCTTTTGATCACGGAGTAACATGTTTTGATCTCGCCAACAACTATGGACCCTCATACGGTTCGGCCGAGGAAACATTAGGCAAAATCATGAAGTCTTCTTTCAAGCCTTATCGTGATGAGATGATCGTGACGACAAAAGCTGGATACGACATGTGGCAAGGCCCCTACGGCAACTGGGGTTCACGCAAATATCTTTTTGCATCTTTAGATCAGAGTCTGAAAAGGATGAATCTTGACTATGTTGATATTTTCTACAGCCATCGCTTCGATCCGCTCACTCCCATGGAGGAGACACTGCAGGCTCTCGTGGATATTGTAAAACGAGGGAAGGCTTTATACATCGGAATTTCAAAATGGCCATTCGAGGCATCACAGTTTGCATACGACTACCTGAAGCAACGCGACGTTCCTTGCCTTATCTATCAAGGACGTTACAACATGATGGACAGAGGTGTCGAAACATCCGGTATTCTCGAACAAGCTTTTGAAAACGGCGTCGGGTTCACGGCATTCTCTCCATTAGAGCAAGGAATTTTGACTAACCGATATCTTAACGGCATTCCGGAAGGATCAAGGGCATCAAAAAACAAATTTTTGAAACAGGATTCCATAACTCCGGAACTAATAGAAAAGCTCAATGCGTTGAATAAAATAGCGTCAGACAGATGTCAGACCCTTGCTGAAATGTCACTTTCATGGCTACTTAAAGACAACAAAGTGACATCTGTCATAATTGGAAGCAGTTCTGTGAAACAATTGTCAGATAGTCTGCGAAGTGTAGACAACACACATTTCAGTCAATCCGAATTAGAGGCAATTGATCTAATAATCAAAGCGTAAGGGCTCGTCTACTTCAAACAGACAATTAATATCATAAGTCGGAATTGATGTTCAATTCCGACTTATTTTTACATTTGTAAAGTATTTTTCTTGTTTATATGGAAAATTGTAACTATCTTTGCAACATAAATTACAAATAAACATACAAATTCAAGATAAAGATGAGTTTGATAGTTCCACAGAATTATAAACAGAAATTGCTACCTGAGACAACAGAAGTGGCAATAAAGATGATCAAAAAAGATTTTCAGAAGAAACTTTCTGATGCGCTTGGTCTTAGGAGAGTAACCGCCCCATTGTTTGTATTGTCGGGTACAGGTCTTAATGACGACCTCAACGGAGTTGAACGCCCTGTCAGTTTCCCGGTAAAAGCTCTTAACGAAAAGAAAGCAGAAGTTGTACACTCTCTTGCAAAATGGAAAAGAGTGAAATTAGGCGCGTACGATATTGCCCCGGGTTATGGTCTTTATACAGATCT
>CAMTMX010000131.1 GCA_947073495.1 uncultured Porphyromonadaceae bacterium | reverse complement strand
TCATTTTCAGGATGCGCTGTATTTTATTTATTTTACCGAATTTTTAACATCTCAAAATAAGTTTAGACAACTTCATTTATTAGAACATGCGAAAATGTGGATTCACAATTTTTTTGAAATTTCACTTTGTCGTGAAATTTCTTATTCCCATCCAGCGTTATTTGAAAATGCTTAAAGTCTAAAGAACTACATTTATCAATTACTTCATTTGACAAGAAAAATCCATTTGTAGTAGAAGAATTGAAAAATGGGATACCAGCCTTTATGCATAGTTGTTGTGCGTATAGGCTGATTGGGCTTATAATCTCATTAAAATATAGAAAAGGCTCTCCTCCAAACCAATCAAGATGAAGAGATTTAATTTTTTCAACATTTATCATATAATCAATATGGAGTTTAATATTCTCTAATGTATTTTCATCCATTTTTGATTCAATATGATCTTGGATACAATACCAACAATGATAATTGCAATTCAACGTAGGAAGAATTATAAGGAAATAATTCTTGTCAAATATTGCTTGGCGGTTTTTTTCTCGAATAAAAGCCAATTCGTCGAATTTTTTATCGACAATAAAACCACCGGACTTCAGCTTAGATACAATGTAATCAGGAAGGCACTCAATTTGATTTTTTGACAAGGCAAGAGCAATTTTATCACTCAAGGATGATGTAATGCGAAAAAAACGTCGTGTCAATGTATTATACCAATATGACAATTTATTGCGTCTTATTATTATATTATATTTGCTTGCTATCATATAAAGTTCAATCTCTACTTATTTTTTCTTTACCCATATTGCTAAATTGCAGTTAGCATATGTTGTGGTTATAAGTATAACCACAATTATTCCTAAAGCCTTCCTTTATTTATAGAGTATTTTAATACGCTGTAAATACGATGGAAAAGCTTTAGGAATAATAAATTGCTTAATCAAGTTTATTGCAGCTTCCCTGCGCAGGAACCGTACACCCTATTTGTGATCCACATCCCGCTGCCGAATTGGAGCAACTTGTTTGGTCAACACCTGCTCCGCAGCCTGCTGCGCTGTTAGAGCAACCAGACTGCGCCATTGTGCCGTCCGGATTTCTCTCCGCACCTCCTTTTATTTCAAGGCTTTCCATTTCAGAAAGTTCGTGCATTGTGAAAATAAAATCATCCATACTCGTATAATTTAGTAGTTGTTTGGCAAAATTAATATTATTCTGTAAAAATTACAAGTTTTTTGATTTTAATTATTTTTTTAAACACTTCCACAAAAATCACACTCTCAACTGAATAATATTTCGTTATTATTCGGGGGTCGCGGCAATGCTTGTCGCGCACGGAACTGCCCTCCGGCGCGAAAGGCACGTGTGTGCGCTTTGCGCAAAGTATGAAGTATGAAGTATGAAGGGGGAGGGTATGCGCTTTGCGCAAAGTATGAAAGAGGAAGGAGGAAGATGGGGGGTGTGGAGTGTTCCGATTTGAAAATTTTTGTTCCGATTTTGAATTGTTTTGTTTTGTTTTGAAAAACCAAAGTGTTTTGTTTTTAAATTGTATTGTTCATATTTTAATTTTTTTGTTCCGATTTGGTTGGTAGTCGGTAGTTTTTTAGTCGGTAGTCGTTAGTCATTAGGGGGGACCACGGCCCTTGGCCGTGGCACAGTAATGCCATCCGGCGGTTTGGTTTTGTTTTTCTGTTGTTGGTTTTCGGTTTTCTGGTTGTTGGTTTTCTGATTTGGTTGGGCTTTAGCTATTATGGGGAGGTTGGGAGTGCAAAGATAGGTATTGGGAGGGGAAGAGGATTGTTATTTTGGGGAATTTTTTGACAGGATGATGCCGATTGCTTTTAATTGACATAGAAGTTGTTTAAACTTTTTACGCAAATGAAGTTGATTAAGTTTTTTCCTTTTTTAATGGCTCTTTTCCAATCTTCCATCATCTTTTCGGCTGCTTTTCAATCGATCATCGGGAGTTTAGCCCGCTAAATTCCCTCTTCACGATTAAAAATCAGCTTGAAAATCTGACGAAATCTTGGAAAAGAAAAAGTTTAAACAACTTCATAAGTTACGCACTTGTGAAACTTGAATTATTCAATCTTTTCGGAATCTGTCGAGCTCATCGCCTCCGGTGAAATGCACCTCAAAGTTCATTTCTTTTAAATCTTCATATGAGAACACATACCAATAGTCATAAATCTTATTTTCAATCAATTCTTCTCTGCTATATTTATCCATCGACTCTTCTCTTAAGATAATGAATGAATAGTAGAACTGATTCTCCATTGTCAATGGAATAGCATTACGCAGATATGTCTCATTAGGATTTATTTTATCTAACAGATTTGGTTGCGGTCCGAATACTAATTTAAAGTTTATTAAACTATCAGGATTTTCATCAAACCAACCTGCTACCATAATGGGATGTTGCGAATCATTGATAAATAATATCTTTTTATAGTCGATTATCTCTCCGTGGTCATTAATCAAGAATCCGCAAGATGATAGCACACTCAATCCGATTATTGCAATCAAAAGGATAATTTTCTTTTTGATTATTGACATATAAACATTCATAATATTTTTACAATTACATTCTATGCTGATTAATGGCAGTCATGTCCTAATAAAGCGACATGACCGCCATTTGTCTATCACAATATAAAGTCCCAAAATACGAGTTTCTTTTTTCTCTTTTCAAAAGTGTGGTCTTGGTATTTGGCACCGATTCGTGGATTTATATAGTCACTTGCTCCTCCACGATAGAATTGATTGATATTGAAAAACTCAGAGGAATTGGGCTGATAGTTAGGATTTCCGCTGCCGTATTTTCTGTCGAAATGCTTCGCTCCAAGATTGCTGGCATCAACTTCAAACCATCTTTCATCATGCTCCATTCCGCTTGCGTTTGACGTGAATGCCGCACTCATCAAGCTGGGTATAGCAACTGCCGGGAAATACAGCCATCCCATCCTCTGAGTCTGGATGTAATGTCCATATTCATGGACGAACAGATGATCTCTCCAATCAGCCACATACCCTTTCGGACCCATCGAATAATGCCCGATGGTGAAAGCTGAATTCCCAGGAGAAACCCCGCTGACCGCCGCCATTCCGTCAAGATAAGTGACATTATCCACCTTCCCGATAATGTTACAAACATCCGCAGTAAATTTCCCTATCAAAGAATTGACTATACCAAAAGTCCACTTATTCAAGACTTGGCCGAAGTTCCCTTTAAACATACCCATATCCAATTTCCATGCATTCTCAGTGCGCTTCCAGTTATACTGACTGACATTGACTCCATGACTGAAAATATTGCTCCAGAAATCGACTATCGCGCTGAACAGTGTCGTGAAAAACAGCTCGCCATCCGGATCTGTATATTTCAACGGATTGTTGAGACAATAGGAGAACCGATTGTAATTCTGAGACATTTCCGGCATCTGAACATATGGATCAGGCGAAAGGAAACGACCTAATACAGGGTCATACAGGCGCGCGTTCATATTTATCAATCCAAACTTAGTCAAGTGCTCATGCCCACAATATCCCCTTCCAATAAATAAGGACGGTTCTGAACCAGGGGTATAGACCGTCTGATTGGTCGGATTCCTCAGGCGACCCCAGGCATCATAGCTTAATTCATGTGTTGCCCCTCCATCAGGGTCAACTACATTTACGATACTTCCCAAGTAATCGCGCAACAGGAAATAAACCTTACCGGTAGATCCGGTCTTTACATATACGGCAGAAGACTTGTAGTAGTCACCAAACAGATAAAGCTTCTCTCTGTCGGCATCCGCTTTCTCCATCTCATAGTTGTCTGCCAAATAGTATTGGGTATACACAGTGCTCCCATTCTTTAGCTCTTCCATTTTCACACGGTTGTAGTCATAATCATAGCAAAACTTAGCTGTATTCCCGTTTTCCGTAATGCTCGACGGCCTGTGGAAAGAAGTGTAGGATATAGTTTGCTTCCATGAAGGAATAGAAGAAGCTGTCGTTGTGATCTTTGAGACAGCATACGGCTTGTCGGCAATATCATAAGAAAAACTTCCGACATCGCTTTTTCCGGTGATGTTCCCTTTCATGTCATATGCCACTGTATTCCCCTTGAATAAAGTCAATCTGTTGAGCTCATCATATCCAAAAGATTCCGATATATTCTTAACGTTGTCTTTCCGAGAGGAAAGATTGTTGGTCTGGTTGTCAATTGTATAACTCATGTCCATATATACCTTGGTGCCTGATGAGGCATACCGCCTTGTAGGCGTGCCATAGTTGTCATATTCATATTTCCGCGTTATTGTACCGGAAGCGACCTCAACCGGCAACCCCATGGAGTTCTCTTTTACCAATTTGAATATCTGGGTACGGTTGTTGATTTTACCTTCTGTAAGATGGCCGTTGGCATATGAATAATCCTCTTTCAATAAAACGCCATTTTGAGTGGTATATTCTATGGATGAGACTTTGGCATCAAAATATGTATAGTCCTTGCGTATCCATTTATTGTCGGGAGCGGTCTCTTTTGACCAAGATAGATGTCCGACATCATCATAACTCCAGACTTTGGACACCCCATTGTCAGATATCACCATAAGTATAAAATCGGTCATCGTTATATTGTATGACATCGGTATTGCCATCGCCATTAATGTCTTGTGTCACGAAGCCTTTAATAAACACCCCATTATCAGGCCCTGTAAAATTAGTTGCCTTAAAAGCCCCATTGCCCTTAGAGTTGTAGATAGTCCAGTTGTCATTATTTGATAAAGCTTTCAGTGGAGGAACCAGCAAGTCTGCCAGTCCATCGCCGTTAAAATCTCCAGTCAATAAATCTCTGTTCTTGAGATCAGCCTTTTTTAGGATTGAAGACGAAGTAATTTTTTGTGCCGTAATTGCGCTCCCTGACGTATTAAACGTATATACAGATAAACCGGAGTCTCCAATATGGCAAATATCGGTCTTGCCGTCACCATCATAATCCAGCATAATTAACTTGTCGGAATTATTGGCAGCATCTTGTCCACTTGGTTGCCGCGTTCCGACCATTTCCTCACAATAAGGGAATATATGCCCTTGAAAAAGGATAGTATTGTTAACAAGATCAAATAGATAGCATTTTGAGGGTTTGGTTGTGTCTCCGATAAGATTGTGGAAAGAAACTGCAAGAATCTCAATTCTGCCATCCCCATCAAAATCACCGGTGTAATAATTTTTTGGAGTTATGCTTTCATTGTCTCGATGATCCTTATATACTGTCGGGAAATAAAAAGTCCGCGTATATAATTTCGGCAACCCGGATAAACTTGGTTTGTAGACATTAAACATGACTTTATCTTTACCGTTTTCTACATAGTTATTGACCTTTATAACATATTCTTCCTGACAGCCAACTAAATCTGCAGCGAAGATGTCAATAAAACCTGCCTCAGTAGTAAGATTTGCCACAGGATTGACGTAATTATCCGTGAGTTGAGTATACAAAAAGATCTTGTCATTGTTGCCATATGTGTTCACAATTACATTCTTAGAATGGCGGAAAGTAGTAGCATGTTCGTATTCATGAAAATATGGGGTTGAGTTAGGGAGTACGATCATTCCGTCATTACCACTAAAATAATCAAACTTTCCTTTTGAAACCCTTACCGAAGAAATATCCTTGAAGCTATACCACTCCATCAATTGAGTAGTCTTCTTTTCAAAAGATGAGGATATAGAGCCCTCTCCATAATAGAATCGCAAGGGATTTAACCGCCTTCCTCCGGATTCATAATCGATTTGGTGTAATTGGATATTGTAATCAGATTTTGAATGTGATAGGATGTAATTACATAGAACCGTACTTCCAAATTTGCATGATATGGTTGAAAGCAATTTATTATTGTTGATTTCCTTTCCTCCACTGAACTTCAGTAAGTGGTCCGCTTTTTCCGTGTCTTTATACTGAAACTCAATCGATGCGCCATTGTAAGAAATTAGGGATATGTTCATGTCCCCACCATTGTCAACATACGTATAGTCAATTTGATTTCCGAACATATCGGAAAGTTTTGTCAATGGATATGTGAGTTGGTTGGTAGAATTGCCGGTAGTTCCGAATATACCCTTTCTTCCATCCGGATAAAACACTTCAAAATATTTTAGGATATTTCCGACAAAATATCCCTTTGCTTTAATGTTGCCTTGCTCGGATTCATATTGAATGTAACCTGAAGAGGTATCAGTTTTTATCAATCGCATTCCATCAAGCAGGAAAGAATCGTTGTTGCTCATTTCTATCCCTCTTGTGTGCCCGTCATAATATATATCTACCCCAGCTCTCTTAATTTCACTGAGACCTGATATTCTCCATCCAACTCCAATATTGGATTTCGGTTGTTGGCTGTTGTAGGACAGGGATATGTCAGGGCTGAATCCATTTACTCCCGGATAAGATGAAATTGGCACCTCGTAGGTTTTTGCTCCGGTCTGTGACGTTCCCGAGTATATTTTAATCTCTCCTACTGCATTGAATTGATATACATCAACAGACGTTGGAACATGTGTGTTAGTTCCTGCTCCGATAACTTTCTGTTTTCCTGGATTTACAGACATAGATAGGGTATCCCCAACAACGATTTGAGGTCGAGGATATAGGGCATTGACTATTGAATCATTGTATGCCCTATACATTTCTTCTGTCCAATTCTGGAAGCGGATGTCAGTGTCCGACATACTGCTGTCATTATAAGCAGTAGGAATGCTTATATTGTCAGAATTTGTTATTGCTGATACTAAAAGAGGCAACAACAATATTATCAATGTTGATATTCGTCTCATAATCTTATGTTTGAATGTGATGATTTTATGCCTGTATTGCCTCTATTCGTTTAAGCAATAAGGCATGATACGGATTGCATCTTTATTTTTTTATTATTTTCCATGAGGACATCGATCCTGCTATTTGGATATTAAGGATATAAATTCCATTGGGGTAGGAAGATATGTCTAATTCCGTTATTATTTCGGTCGCATTGACAGACATTATCAACTTCCCATCAATAGAAAATATACCAATCTCATATACATCTCCATCCTTATAGTTCTTTAGTTCAATCTTTAATTGTCCTTCTGTTGGGTTTGGATGAATTAAAATTGACTTTTTATCTATTATATCAGTGAATGATGGTGATGGATTCTCAGACTCATTATCTACCGACCTTGTGGAAAAAACGATTTCTCTTGCAATTCGGTTGCCTGAATTGTCATAAGAGAATTTAATTGTCTCTGCATAAGACAAAACTGTCAGAATGCTTGCGATTGCAAACATAAGCTGAATTCTAATGAAATATTTCATGATAATCAGACTAAGGCATTAGTATTGTTCAATCAAGACGAATATATCCGGTATAGCATACCTCTGAAGTGATGAATCTTACTTGACAATCGGACACATCAAGGCCTCTAAGATTCTCTATGAAGGAGCACTCAGTATGTGCAGTACTTATAATAAAGGATGCGTCATAATTCCATATTTCATATGTCACGATGCTTTTGCCCAAAGATTCGATTTCGAAGAAAACGGCAGCTGTGTTTAGATCAATCTTACACAACATTGGACGAGGGGGCACACGATGTTTGTTGCCATCCTTCTCCGGGATTATCTTTTCAGGTGGCTCCTCACAAATGGGGAATGTATAACAATCTTCATTCCCAGCTTGCATTGAGCTTGGCATCAGGAGCCAAGCTAAAATCACTCCGATGATGGAAATTTGTTTCATAGGTTAGAGTAACTACTCACCTATAGCAACGGCACACTGATTTGGTCGGTCTGTCAGACCAACGCCAAAACGGCATCCCAGCGG
>CAMTMX010000130.1 GCA_947073495.1 uncultured Porphyromonadaceae bacterium | reverse complement strand
AGACTCGAACACCGTAAAATCAGCGTTCGAGCCATACTTTATTGCATTATCTGAGTTTTATCGGACAGCAATAATAATAAATAGAAGAAATAAAGACAGGGTCTCCAATAGGAAACCCTGTCTTTATTTAGTATTGAAATGTGGTCTTATTCAGCTGCACGTTCTTCGTTTAGAAGACGAATCATTTCAAGGGCACTCTTCGGAATACGTGTACCAGGACCAAAGATGGCTGCCACACCTGCCTTATAGAGGAAGTCATAGTCCTGAGCCGGGATTACACCGCCTGCAGTAACCATAATATCAGGACGCCCCAGCTTTTCAAGTTCTGCAATAACTTGCGGTATGAGGGTTTTGTGACCCGCAGCAAGTGAAGATACTCCAAGGATATGAACGTCGTTCTCAACTGCCTGACGAGCTGCCTCGGCAGGAGTCTGGAACAATGGTCCCATATCTACGTCGAATCCGCAGTCTGCATAACCGGTGGCAACAACCTTAGCGCCGCGGTCGTGACCGTCCTGACCCATCTTGGCAATCATAATACGAGGCTGGCGTCCTTCTTTCTTGGCGAAATCGGCAACTGCCTTACGGGCTTCCTCAAATTCGGGATCACCCTTTTCTTCACTGCTGTACACTCCTGAAATTGTTTTGATGACTGCTTTATATCTTCCAACCACTGCTTCGCAAGCGTCAGAAATCTCACCAAGAGTGGCTCTCAGACCGGCTGCCTTGACAGCAAGGTCAAGAAGATTACCCTTGGAAGGATCTTTTACGCACTCTGTGATAGCTTCAAGAGCTTTCTTGACAGCCTCTTCATCACGATGTGCCTTAAGATCTTCAAGACGAGCACATTGTTCTTTACGGACTTCAGTGTTGTCAACCTCGAGGATGTCAATTGGATCTTCGTGGTCAAGACGGTATTTGTTGATACCGACAATCGTCTGCTTGCCGGAGTCGATACGTGCCTGTGTGCGGGCAGCCGCCTCTTCGATCTTAAGTTTCGGAAGACCAGTCTCGATAGCTTTAGCCATGCCGCCGAGTTTCTCAATTTCCTGGATGTGCTCCCAAGCTTTGTGAGCAATCTCGTTGGTGAGAGCTTCTACATAATAGCTACCACCCCATGGGTCAACCTGCTTTGTGACGTATGTTTCTTCCTGAATATAAATCTGGGTATTACGGGCGATACGGGCAGAGAAGTCTGTAGGTAGAGCGATAGCCTCGTCAAGTGCATTAGTGTGGAGAGACTGAGTGTGACCAAGAACGGCACCCATAGCTTCAACACAAGTACGACCAACGTTGTTGAAAGGATCCTGCTCTGTAAGGCTCCAACCGGAAGTCTGGCTGTGTGTGCGAAGTGCAAGAGACTTCGGATTTTTGGGGTTGAATTGTTTTACAATCTTAGCCCAAAGCATACGAGCCGCACGCATCTTGGCAATTTCCATGAAATAGTTCATTGAAATAGCCCAGAAGAATGACAGACGGGGAGCGAAAGCATCGATATCCATACCTGCATTCACACCTGCGCGGAGATACTCAAGACCGTCAGCGAGAGTGTAAGCCAACTCAATATCAGCTGTAGCACCTGCTTCTTGCATGTGGTAGCCTGAAATAGAGATTGAGTTGAACTTAGGCATGTTCTTTGAAGTATACTCGAAGATATCTGCGATAATCTTCATTGAGAATGCCGGTGGATAGATGTACGTGTTACGCACCATGAACTCCTTGAGGATATCGTTCTGGATTGTGCCTGCCATTTCATCGAGCTTGGCACCTTGTTCAAGACCTGCGTTGATATAGAATGCGAGAACAGGAAGTACCGCACCGTTCATTGTCATTGACACAGACATTTTGTTCAAAGGAATGCCATCGAACAAAACTTTCATATCCTCAAGAGAGCAGATTGATACACCTGCTTTACCAACATCGCCCACAACACGTTCGTGGTTAGCGTCATAACCGCGGTGTGTAGGAAGGTCGAAAGCTACTGAAAGACCTTTCTGTCCGGAAGCAAGGTTTCGACGATAGAATGCGTTAGACTCAGCTGCAGTGGAGAATCCTGCATATTGGCGGATTGTCCAAGGGCGCAGAGGATACATGGCGCTATAGGGGCCTCTCAAGAATGGAGGTATACCAGACACAAAGTCAAGGTGCTCAAGACCTTGGAGGTCTTCTTCTGTATAGACCGGCTTAACGGGAATAAGCTCGGCAGTGATCCAGTCGGCTTCCTTGTTAACCGACACGGGAGCAGCTGAACGTTCAGCAACGGCTGCTTTTATATCTATTTCTTTGAAATTCGGTCTCATGTCAGTTGAGGAGTTTAGCGTTAAACTTAACGAGTGTGTCAAGCACGTTTACGCGAACATGGATAAATTCCTCTATGCCCTGGGCTTTGAGGTCTTCCATACATGCGGGTGCACCGGCAACTACAAACATTGCTCTGCCGTTGAGTTCTTTATATGCCTCGGGAGCGAACTCTGCGTATTCATCGTCGCTTGAGCAGAGTACCACAACATCAGCGCCTTTTTCAATAGCAGCGTCTACACCCTCCTTGACAGTCTTGAACCCGATATTATCAATGATTTCATATCCTGCGCATCCGAAGAAGTTAGCAGAGAACTGTGCACGAGCAAGACGCATTGCGAGATTTCCAATTGTAAGCATAAATACTTTCGGACGTTTGCCGCTGCGTTCTGTATCGAGACGAAGTTGCTCGAACTGGCTTGCTGCACGATCGAATACAAGAGCTTCAACAGCACCGTCGACAACTTCATCGTTCTTGCAGCCGCAACCGCAAGCATCTCCGCTCTTCTCAATCTTATCGAGAGCTTTCTCATTGAAGTTAGGATACTGGTTGGTGCCGAGAAGAATTTCTTTACGACGAGCAACGTCGGTATGGCGTTTAACTCCGGATTCATTCACTTTCTTCTGAACTTCTCCTTTCTCAAGAAGCGATAGGAACCCGCCTTGCTCTTCTACCTCGTTGAAAAGTTTCCAAGCCACTTCTGCGATTGAAGCTGTGAGCGTTTCGATATAATAAGAACCGCCTGCCGGGTCGACAACCTTGTTAAGGTGACTTTCTTCACGAAGGAGAAGTTGCTGATTGCGTGCTATGCGCTCACTGAATTCATCAGGCTGTTTATATTGGAGATCGAAAGGAAGAGTTTCGATAGAGTCTACGCCAGCAAGAGCGGCACTCATTGTCTCAGTCTGAGAACGGAGGAGGTTTACATGAGCGTCATAGATGGTCTGGTTGAATTGGCTTGTCACAGCATGAACCATCATCTTGCAGCATTCCTCTTCAGCACCGTATGCCTTCACTATTTCTGCCCAGAGCATGCGGGCTGCACGGAATTTTGCGAGTTCCATGAAATAGTTTGAAGAGATACCCATGTTGAATTTGATTCTACCTGCAACTTCACAGGGAGTGAGACCAGCCTCAGTTAGAATTGTCATCCATTCTGCACCCCATGCGAGAGCATAACCAAGTTCTTGAGTGATGTATGCACCCGCATTGTTGAGCAAGTTGCTGTCAACTACAAAGCAACGGAGATTTTTAATCTCTTTGACAGTATTGTAAAGCTTGAGAGCCTCGTCTTTGATGTTTTTGGGGAAAGCTAGGCCATGGCGAAGAAGACGTTTGAAAGGATCAAAGCCGATTGAGCCACGGAAATCGTTTTCAAGACCGTTTGCTTTGATATAATCCACAAGGATAGCTGCTATTTCAACAGCCTTGCCATTGCAGCAAGAAATGTTGACTTCAACTTTCTTGAGATCGATATCCTTGAGGATGGTTTCAAGATCAGCCGCTGTTACTTCACGGTTGAGTTTGATGCCGATAGAATCCACGCCTCTGTCGATCGCGTGAATTGCCTCACGGTTGATTTCAGCTGGAACGGTGCCCTCAATTTGTTGACGTATTAACCAGTCATTGTTGTCACGCGTGCCTCTCACGAAGGGGAACTGACCGGGAAGGGTTCCCATGTGTGCGAGACCCTTTAGATCTTCGCGACGATAGAAAGGCTGCACATTGAAGCCCTCGTTGGTGCGCCAGACAAGTTTTTTGTCGAAATCGGCGCCCTTGAGGTCGACAGTAATCTTCCCCTTCCAGTCTTCTGTGGACGTGGGAGAAAACATGTCAAATAATTTTTCGGTGTTTGCCATAAGTGTTATAGCTCTTTAATGATATAGATGTATAGGTCTTTACCTAATTTTCGGGAAGTGGCTTGACCTCAGATTTTTTATCCGGATCTCTGCCGGTTTTTGGCTTTGATATGGTAATAAATCTAAGGTTAGCATTTTATTTTTAATGGCTTAGTTTGCCTCTTCCGCTGCAAATTTAGCCATTAACTTTCAATTAAAGAAATTTTTCAGTTAATTCTTTAAAAAAATTATCTATAGGTTACTCAACTATGAGCTGTTTACCTTCACATCGAAGCACTTTGCCGGGAAAATCTTCAACAAGTTGAAGGTTGTGTGTTGCCATCAAAACGCAATGCCCTGCCTTGGAAAGTTCGTGAAGGAGAGTCACAATCTGATAACCGGTCTGAGGATCGAGATTTCCTGTAGGCTCATCCGCTATAATCAAGTCCGGTTTATTAAGCAATGCCCTTGCGATTACAATTCGCTGCTGTTCTCCCCCACTTAGTTCATGGGGCATTTTGTAACTTTTGTTTGCCATTCCAACCATGTTGAGCACTTCATCGATCCTGCTTTCGATTTCTTCTCTGTTTTTCCAACCTGTGGCATTGAGTACAAATTTAAGATTACCGCTTACAGATCTGTCTTGAAGTAGTTGGAAATCTTGAAAAACAATACCTACTTTGCGCCGTAGATATGGAATTTGTGATTTCTTGATGTTAAGAATATCGAAATCGAGCACGTCTGCCTTATCTCCTGAGCGAATCGGTACATCAGCATAAATTGTCTTCATCAAACTGCTTTTGCCGCTGCCAACTCTTCCTACGAGGTAATAGAAGTCTCCTTTGGAAAGAGTAAATGTCACACCTTTAAGCACGTTTTTTTCCGCTCTGTCTATCTCGACATTTTTATAATTTACTATGATACCCATTTTTAATAAATTTGATTGCAATTTAGAAACCATTCTCTGATTGCAAACAATTATTTTTATAAATTGTCGAATGTAATAATATATGAAGCCTCAAAAATTTCTCCCGGCAGGAGGTGGTTGGTATATTCCCTTTCTTTAAATTCGTTTGAGAATCCTACTTTGTCAGCTCTCCCATACCAAGGCTCGATACACACGAATGGTGCGTCAGGTGACGGTGACCATATTCCTACTACCGGTGCTTTGAAAAACAGGGAAAGGTATGGATTCCGGTTTTTATCAAGCATCGAGACTCTTCCGACTCTCGATTTCCCCACTACAATAGTATCGATGTCGAATGTATTGGCAACGACAGGAATCATTCCTTCGTGGTCAAGAAATATTTTTTGTTCATTAAAGCTCATACACCCTTTCTCTCCCACGAGTTCTGTTGTTTCAGGGTCACGATCAAAAACTAAATACGCATGGACCTCGTCAGATGGTTTGAAATCAGGATAATTGAATGCAGGATGTCCTCCAATATGAAAATCCATTTCCTTATTATCAAGATTGATTACTTTCCACATCACTGTCAGCCGTTCTCCATTTAGATTATATCCGATTTCAAGTCTAAATTTACGTGGATAAGCGGATAATGTGCTGTTGTCATATTCCAGGGAAAACCATGCTTCATCTTCAGCTTCGCAATCCATTATGGAAAATTCACAATCGCGGGCGAACCCGTGTTGTCCAAGATGATATTCTTTACCATCCATGAGATACTTTCCGTTCCATACCGCACCTACAATGGGGAAAAGAACCGGGGAGCGTCGTCCCCAGAATTTTGTGTTGCCTTGATATAAGTACTGATATCCTGTGCGGTTATCAATTATGCTTTGTAATTCTGCACCAAGGCTGTCTATGACAACTGTGAGCAGATCGTTTTTGAGTGTTTGAACCATATTTATAATCTATATTTTACAAAATTACACAAATTTATTTTGAATAATATGCTTTTTAATAAAATATGATCAAAAAAATCTTAAACATGTTCTAAAAAACTGCAATCGGTTATTGCTTGATAGCAGATGATAACACTTCAACTGCGATACAAAAATAGCAATTGTAACTATATAAATAATCAGGGATGCCGGAGAAAATTCCGACATCCCTGACGTCTTAAAATATGATACGATTTTATTTGCTTTCAAAAGCTTTGGCGACATCAGCCTTGAGTTCTTCACCTTGCTGATCACGGCTGAGGATGGTTCCGTCAGGGCCAAAGAGGATTATACAAGGGATTCCTTGGAAACCATATACATCTGATGGAATGTTCTGAGCATTTATTATGTTTCTCCAAGGCAAGTCATGATCCTTGATGCCTTGAAGTGTCTTCTCAGGCTCATCCCATACTGCTACACCAAGCACTTCAAGACCTTTGGGTCCATATTCTTTAAGGATATCTTTTATTACAGAAGTCTGGCGGATACACGGGCCACACCAGCTTGCCCAGAAATCTACAAGCACATATTTTCCGTTACCGACAACTTCGCTCAGACGGAATGTAGAATCATTATATGTTACTTCAAAATCCTTGAATTTCTTGCCAACTGAAGTTTCTTCTGCTGCAAGCAATGCACTACGCTGCTTCTCAAGGATATTGTTGCCATTTAGAGAAGGATGTGCATTTATGATACTATCAAGCTGGGCTATCGTCTCCGGACGGATCTGACGGAGATATGTCTTGATTCCGAGTGCGTTATCCATGTTCTCTTCCATAAGTGCATTCTCTACAGAATCAAGACGATTTTGGAATGCCACGTATTGTTCCTTCTGAAGAGAGTCTGGAAGTGAATTAAATTCTTCTATGGTTGCCATTCTCTGTTTCCAAAAATCATCATTCTTTTGGTTGAGTATACCTCCCTTTGCGATCCCTTCTGTAATTGATATTGAGTCAGGCGTCAAAAAGAAGTCTGCTGCGCTCTTGTCATCAATCATGATATACGCATAGGTTGAATTCTCGAAGTCGTTGGTAAATAATGCCGTGCCGTTAGCCACAACTGCGCTGTCTATATTCTCACCTTTGAAGCTGTCGTAGATGTAGGCTGTCTTACCATCGAAGTCGGGGCCTACATTTGCTGTCACAACGTATTGGCTTTTCGGTTGAGTTCCACATGCTACAAGCAATAATGCTACCCCGCATGCACTAAAGATTTGTGATTTCATTGGATTGTTGGTTAGATTTGTGTTTAATTAGAATTGTGTCTGAATTAGATTTATGTTTTACATAGTATTTTTGTCGCTTCAATATTTATGTTGAGTTAAATATACACATAATATATTCGCATCGGCAAAGTTAAATAAATAATTCATATATTACAACTTTGCCGATGTGAATTTATTATTTCTTTGTCGCTTCCTAAAGTGGACTCAATTATGATAGATAATTTGAAGCAAAATCTGATATTGCTTTTTTATCAGGTATAAATTTGCCTTCCTGTTCTTCTTCTATCAAATTCTTAACAGGATAAAAATCGGGATTTTGTTTCACTTGATAATCCGTTGAATCTTCATTTTCCATTCCATCAGAGCCTGCTGAGTCTTCAATAGCTTCGTTCGAATCTTCGATTTCTTCAAGCATGTCGCTCCCATTGACAATTGTCAGATCAAAACTCAAGGGATTTACACGAAGTTGAGGATTATTATCGAAACAGTCCATATTGTATATAAATACATCAAGGAGAGATGTTATCTTGTCAATTAATTTATCTCGTGTCATAACATACAATAGTTCGGTAACTTTTAAGTTAAAATCAAGCTGAGATATCCTTGACACCCGCCAATTTTCTCAGGGACTGATTCCATAAGACCAATTTTCTTGAGGTTTGCACATCAGCATACCTCGAATTAAATCGGACTGCCAAAG
>CAMTMX010000129.1 GCA_947073495.1 uncultured Porphyromonadaceae bacterium | reverse complement strand
ATTAAGTATTCTACATAAATATAACCCTTTAACCCCTTAACCTTCAAACCTTAAGTGAGCTTGCGAAACTTAAATAAATTAATTTCGCCTGCAAAAATTGAAATTACCGCAGATCTCTCCAATTTGTTAGTCAACAAATCTCAGGCTGACAACCTGCTAAGGCTGCGGAGGCTTAGCCGCCTCCGCAGTCACCAAGGGATAGGAACCCAAACAAAAATCCAAAACAAAAAAACGACAACATAAAACTAACCGGACATAAAAACAGACAACATGAATATACGACAATCAATCGGAGGCTCAAGCCTCAAAACCGCCAAGTTAGCAAGGCTTTTCCCGAGGATTATATCCGAGGGAAAGGCTCTCTCCTCTGCGGCGGCTGTTGCAGGACTGGCTACAGTCTTGACCGGCTGTTCCGTGGAGAGTGATATCCTGACAGACGTCACCGATCCCGGAGCCGAAGACCTCGTCCCGATCGAGCTCCGCCTCTCCGGATCCCCGGACATCTCCGCCTCCACCCGTGCTGACGGAGATGTAGTCTTGGGTAATATTCAATTTTTGGGATGGGAATATACCGGCACGACTTTTCCCACAACTGAATGGAAATGGGAATCAAAACCGGATATAAGTGGCTTGGCAAGTAATAATAGAGATCCATATAAGCCGCATACTGTTTCACTCACGCCAAAACAGTATTACAATGCTAATGGCGCTACTAAAACGGGGGTAATAGGCTTTTGGCCTCCTGTCAGTATAGGGACCGGAGCCACCGGCACTGTGTTGCATGCTGACACAAAGGCAAAAGCAATATCAGACGGACTTATAATAGATTCTCCCGGAAAGTGGGATATTGTCTTTTCTTCACAGCATTCCGGCTCAAAGACCTCTCCGATTTCAGGAGAGATGGCTCTCAACCATATTACGTCTCAACTTGTGGTCAAGGTCAAGGCAAAAGATGGTGACTATTCATCAATGACGGACGTTACAGTCGACAATATCAAGTTTTCTGGTATTTCTCTTCCCTCAAAAGTATCGGTATTCGGAGCTATAAAGAGTAGTGTAAGCAGTGAGTATGTTGTTTATGCCAAATCCAAGACAGGTGTTGCGGTTCCGGAGACAGCGACTTTAATTGGAAATCCTGTATATATGACACCCGGTACCGCTATCCCTAAAATCAAGGTAAAGGTGAGCGACCGTGATGAACAGGAGTGCGGGATACAAGGAATTTCCTCTTTGGATAAAGGGAAGAAATATGAGATAATACTCGAGATAGGTGCAAGTGCCCTTGTAGTGAAATCGGTGGAAATCAAACCTTGGGATTCATACTCTTTAAAAAATATCTCGGTAAATCAACAATGAGATGAATCAATTGATATTCCTCATTTAAAGCGGGATATCTTTCCACAATATGGGATATGTTTCCACAATAGGAGATTAACCTTATAACCTCATAACCCTCAACTTTCGCAAGCGAAAGCTGAATTAATTTGGTAAAACAGAGCATTATATCAGAATGCCAAACAACTTAAATTAATCAACTGATGAATATAAAAGCAAATATATACGGATTGTTGTGGGCGCTAAATGCAACCGCCTTAATATCCTGTTCAAACGAAATTCCAATTATAGGGAACGATGAGACAGTAGATGAAGGCGGAGTGGAATTGAAAGTGTCTGCTGAAATAAATAATGATCTGTCGACAAGAGTAAGTTATGACCCCTCCGGCAATCCAAAATGGAATTGGAATGTCGGAGACGAGATAGGTATTATCTGTACGGGTTATAAAGTTGGTGGTACATTTACTTCTCTTCCCGTAGGGGATCAAATGTCGGAATATGTCAATGTCCCTTTCAAATTCTCTTATAATGAAGACAATCGCATAAGTGAGTTCGTCCCGGGTAATTCAGGTGCAGTATTTTTAAAAGATGCCGGCAAAACGTATATTTTTAATGGGTATTATCCCTTTACAGGAAATAAAGGTGATTCTTCAGGGATTATAACACTTGACACATCAACAGATCAGGACTACGAAAAACGGTATAAATATCTCACAATCCTTTATGCTGATGGTGGCTCAGCTGATGCTACAACAAAAACTCTCAATTTTCAGGGTGATGCCGCTTTTAAACACAAGATGGCAAAAATAAGATTCCTCGTGTATTTTGATGACATGGCAGATCGTCAATCGTCAGGGAAACATATTTTTAATCATCCGGATCTTGGTACAGGTATCACTCCGGTATATAGTGAGACTGCACAGGAATACCTTAATAATTGCCGTCTACTTGTGTCTGGTGTCAGGCACAAAGGTGAATTTAAATTTGCAACAGGGGAAATTAAGCCGATTTCATCAGTCACTCCTCTTGTAGATTGGGATTTGACAGATTCGTCGGTAGGTGCCGAATTAATTGAGGCTCCATATACTGATGCCAGTCATACTGGGGTTGCCGGTATTGAGATCAATGCCCACCTTATTCCGCAGGTATTTGATATGAGACTGACCCTGATAGATAAGTATGGCAAGACTTATACTACTAAAGGAAACACATCCCGGCAGCTGAATTTGGAATCCGGTAAGGAGTATGTTGTAACAATGACGTTTGACTTGAACGAGCTCTCTATATCTGACGTATTAATTGCGGATTGGACAGAAGATGCTACTGTTCGCGATCCTTTTAAGACCGGAACAGGTAAAGAGGAATAGGGTAGATGGAATACTAATCGCAAAATTTAACAACATAAAAATTAGATATTTGATAAAACTGTTTCCTGTGGGCGCATCGATGCTCGTGTCCGGATGTTGCGACGATGAGGTTTTCACTGTTCCTGAGGGGGAAAATGCTGAGATGACAGTGTGTGCCGATATCGCTACTGCCCGCACACGGACTGTCGCCGATGATAGTTTCGACACAAACGATGCCATAGGGGTTTTCCTTCTTGATAACAACACTAATAGCCCCCTAAGCACCGGAGATATGGCAAAATATAGTAATTGTAAGTATATATATGACGGCACCTCCTTTAAGGGAGCCGACATCACCAATACTGTATATTTTGGGGATGAATCGGTCTATCGTGTGGCGGCATATTATCCTTTCAATGTCTCCGGTACATCGTTCTCTATAGACACATCTGTTTCCGGTGGTTCACTCACCCAGACACAAGAAAACCAAAATAAAAATCTTGACATCCTGGTTTCTAATAGCGTACAAACCGGAAAGTCTGCACTTAATGTGGAGTTTAAGGGTGATAACGCGTTCAGGCATGTGATGTCAAAATTGGTATTGGTATTTTCAGCGGGTGAAGATGGTGGCTTTTCTGATTCAGATGAAATAAACGATATTCTCGAAAATATGAAATTTGAGATGACGGGGCTACATTTTAAAGGCACCGTCGATATGGGAAAATATCCTAAAGACGGAGTTTTCGGTATATTTACTCTTACGGATAAAGGGTCAATTGTAATTGACGATACGCAGACCGGAGTAAATTCTGAATTTTCTGATAATCAGAAAAGGATTACATTATTGCTCATTCCTCAGACTTCAGATGCAACAATTGGAATTAGTTATACAGAGTCAGACGGCACGGCTGTCTCATTTAAGTCGCAGCCGTTTACTCTCAACCTTGATTCCGGGAGAGAATATGTGTTGCCTGTCACCATTACAAAAAAGGTCTTCAGATAGGATCAGCCGAGATCAATGACTTTACATCTTCCGGCGCTTCTGTAGAAATTGGAACTTTAAAATGAGATATATGGAAAATAAATATGTATGGAATCTCCTGCTTGTGTATTCGTCACTATTTGTAATAGGATGTTCACAAGAGGATATGGTTTGTGCCGGTTCTGGATCGCAAGGAGAGGAAAATCTTGTGAAGGCGACCGTGTCGGTTCATGTCGCGGAATCCACGCGTGGATCGATAACTAACGGATTCTTTGAGTATGACTCCGACAATGAGGCCTCAACAAGTCCGATGTATATAGGTTTGAACTGTTATGCCAAGTATAAGACTTATATTGAAAATGGAGTGTCAAAAGGTTATGAATTGCCGCTTGACGATGATCCAATGGGCTCGTATAAGAATGTACCTTTGAAGTTACGCAGCGATTCAAAATTTACTAATGAAATTCCGATATATTATCTTAGTAATGATGAATATCTGTTTTCGGCTTATTTCCCATTTTTCAACGGGACTCAATATGGGGTTCTGAAGCATGATGCCGATGGAAATATATTGATCGATACTTCTCTTAAGAACGCTCAGAAATATACTGACGGAACATGGGAAACAGGGTCGGGAGAACCGGGCACAATAGATGTGTTGTTTGGCAAGGGTGCAAAGGGAAGTTCCCTTAATCCCGAGATCAGTTTCAAAGATGATTCCGCTTTGAGGCATGTGCTTTCCAAAGTGACTCTAAAATATAAATTCATATATTCCTCTTCAGCTGATGGGGAGACACAATTTAAGGAAAGCGATATCGACGCCATGACATATGATGGGGGCGATGCGGTTTCTTACCCCATAATCAGCGGTTTATACACGCAGGGAATATTTGATATTCAAACAGGTGAAATAAAACCGGTTACAGCTGACGGGACAGGTGTGATAAACGAGATGTCAGAATCCGGGATGGCTAAGAAGAATACGGCAAAGGGAGAAGTTGAATGCACTTTTTTAGTCATACCGCAGACTTCCGCAATCTCTTTTGGATGGCAGGTGATAGCGCATAACCTTGGCAACTCTGTTCCCATATTGAATTTCAAGACACCACCGGTTGATCTCACTTTGGAATCAGGGAAAGCATATACTTTTGTAGTGGAGGTTTATCCGCATAATACAAAACTGGTTACAGGAAACGAGATTGCTGACTGGGGGCAAGGCTCTTCTGTTTCGTTAATAACTCAATAATCTAAAACTATGATAAAGGATATATTAATAGCATTCGGTGTATGTATTGCCATGAGTCTTGCATCGTGCAATGCGGAAACACTGTTGGATGTTGCGGAAGATCCCGAACAGTCTGAAGGGGTGGAGGCAATTGTTTCCGGAGAGATAGCCGGGGGAGAATCAACTCGTGCGGATGGTGCCGCTGTGGATATATGCGACGGGGTGTTTCCCGATCCGGCAACAAGAAGTTGTGAGATCCTTGTAAGATGCACCGGACGTAAAGACGGCACGCCACTGACAGACGATGAGAAGACTATCCTCAATGGCGGTATGGATGATTTTTCCGGCAGGGTATTCGTGCATTATGGAGACGGAAAATTCAAACCTAAGGATTCAGACAATGCCATCATGTTTCCTACAGACGCTGAATATGTTTTTGAGGCATTTTATCCGGCTTCTCTATTTACCCGCAATCATCCTGATATGACTGCTGATCATATAAAACAATACTGTATTTTGACATGCGCGGGTTTGTATTCAGATCGATATGTAAGAAACAAAGATCAAGGATACATTTGTAAGGTTGCTGAAAACCTCTATGTGATGGGGGCTTCTGAATATTATTTGTTTAGGACACAAAGTTCCGAATATAAAAATAAATATAATGATGTCCTGAATGCCAAGGGAGTCTTTGCAAGTTCAAACAACCCGACAATTAGATTTGTTGGAGCAAATAAGTTTCAACATGTAATGTCTAAAATTGATTTGATCTTCAATGCAGAAGACTTACCTGATGTCAAAACATTAACTAAATTAGAATTTTCAGGATTAGATCATCTCTGTGCTATAAAGAAAAATGGCGATGTAATAGAATTTGAATCAACGACACTAAATTCATTCAGTACAAAGTTTAATCCAGACTTACTATCTGTAATTGATGAAACAAATCTTATATTGGTAGGTAATGATGAATTTATTACAGAAATAGGTTCAATCGGTGGGTTAGCAACTGCGCAATTCTCTGAGGGGTTGTCTCTTGTGGACACGAAAAAGTATCAGATTAGTTTACTTGTTTGTCCTCAGAATATTTCAAACTTAGGAATTAAATACGTAATAACTGATACTTCCGATAATTCGACAACATATAATACCAATACTGTTCCAATTAATTTGGAAAGTGGGAAGGTGTATAATATGCTTGTTAGTGCCTCTTCGGGAAGTGTGAAAATAGTCAATTCATCGATATCGGACTGGATTGATGGAGGGGATAGTTCTTCTAATATAGATTCCAAATAAAACATCTGATTATGAAAAATATAAAATATGTCAAGTTGATAACAGGGTCAATCTTGTTCCAATCCTTATTGCTGACCGGATGTAGTTCAGACAGCATAGATTCCGATATCTCATGCTATGGGAAAGGTGTAACGATGTCAGGTTCCCTTCCGGATGCCGGGACTCGTGCGTCTGGCAACAAGTGGAATGCAAATGATAAAATAGGAGTATTTGTTTCAGGAAGGAAGAATATGCCCTATCTGCTTAGTGAAGGCAATGGTTCCTTTTATGGGAATTTTGATTATGCCGGCACTGACAGCGGATTTGACACTGATGGTAATGCCGCAACAACATATTCCTATCAAGCCTATTACCCATATATCGGTAGTGAGGGTTCAGATGTTTCTGAATCGTTTGATTCAAGCATTCAAACCTCTGTAAAAGATTATCTCGCAGCTTCTGTGAATGAATCGGGTGACAATAAGTTGATAAGTTTCCAATTTTCTCATTTATTGTCAAAACTGATTCTTGTGATACAAACTCAATTTGAGATTACTGATTTCAGATCATCTACATTCAGTCTCAGCGGATTAAAATGGAATGGATCTTTTACTGCGAATGCTTCAGGTGCAAGCGTCAACGCCTCCGGAAATATAGCCAATAATAAGGAAATCCCGCAATGGGCACTGAGCAATAATGGTAAGAACCGTAGGACATACGAACTGCTGCTGCCGCCACAAACGCCAACGGGGGGTAAGCTGACATTGAATGTAGACAATGTGACCCAAGGTTTACGGACTGTAAACTATCAAGGAGAATTCCCATTGTCCAATCTTGAGAAAGGTAAAGTTTATACGGTCACTCTCACGCTGACCGGTGATGGCATCATGCTTCACGGCAATCAGATATCCGACTGGACTAAAATTGCGGATTCTAACGTCACTCTTGAAGTTCAATAAGTTTTATCTTTCATCTTTAACTTGCGAAATTTAAATTATTTAAGTTTTGTAAGCACACTTAAGGTTTGAAGGTTAAGGGGTTAAAGGGTTATATTTACACCTGATCCTTAGAAACCTGAAATCTATCCACAATTGTAGATTAACCTTATAACCTCATAACCCTCAACTTTCGCATGCGAAAGTTGAATAAATTAATTAACCTACGAAACTTAAAAATTGAATATATGAATATTAAATCACAATATCCATTGACAGTTATAATGTCAATATTGTTTCCAGCTTCACTTTTCGTCGGATGTTCATCGGAAGATCCGGTTGAACCGGATTTGCGTGATATAAAGTTTACCGCAACTTTGCCTTACGAAACAAGGGTGACAAATAATCAATGGGATTTAAACGATGCTATTGGCGTTTCCGTATTTAATAATACGCAGGCGATTATTGCATGTTATCATGATAATGTCAAATTGGTGGCTAATAAAGCCGGGATTGAAACAGATTTTATAAGTCAAAATAGTCAAAAAATTGCTATGCCATCGTATGATGCGAACTTTAAACTTATAGCATACTATCCCTATTCTCAGTCTAATGAGTTTTTGGGAAAGTATCAGGATATCTATGATCAAACCACATCAAATGTTGATTACCTTTTAGCAAATGAAATAGTTGATGCAACAGCAACAGTCTGTAATTTGAATTTTAGACATATACTGGCGCGTTTGGAACTTGAGTTTACAGCAGGATCGGGAGTTACCTTGGATGAAGTTAAAAATGGTATTTATACCATTACCAATACTTTGCCAAGAGATTATAAGATTAGAACCAATATTGTCCTAAACGTTTTGGGCAAAAATAAAAATAGGAAGTAGTTACTAAGGCAAAAAATGACTACCTTAGTA
>CAMTMX010000128.1 GCA_947073495.1 uncultured Porphyromonadaceae bacterium | reverse complement strand
CTCTTTAAGACCGAATTCTGCATATTCATCTATGTCGATCGAGAAAACTCTCACCTTGTCCGTCTCGTTGGGGCGTATCTCTGCCATGATCACTTTGTCGATGGCGCCGGGAAACACGAATCCGCCATTGTAGTCGGTGTGTTCACCGATAAGGTTGATACGTCCGGCGGATGCATAGATGTTGCCTTCGCCGCCGAAACGGTCTGAGAATACTTTTTCGATTTTGTTCTGCATTTCTTCAGTTGTCATGATTGTCGATTTTTGGTTTTATGTTGTGAGGTTTATGTTTTAGATTTTATGTTGTGAGGTTTGGTGATTATAACTGATGACAACCATTGATAACCGTTTTAGGCTATATGTGGGTGCTAAGAGTAATTACCTCACAAATGTAAGGATAAAAAGGGTCACTTGCAACAGAAATCCGGGATTTGACTTATTTTTATCTTAATTTAACTGATTTTGTAGTGTGGATGGTGTTCAAGGAGTTCGCGTCGCAGGCGGGAACGGTCGAGGTGGAGATAGAGTTCTGTCGTGGATATTGACTCATGACCGAGCATCTCCTGAATGGCACGGAGGTTGGCGCCCCCTTCGAGAAGATGGGTGGCAAACGAATGGCGCAATGTATGGGGACTGACCGTTTTCCGTATCCCGGCAAGAGCTGCGAGATCTCTGATAATATAGAAGACCATCACCCTTGAAAGAGGGGCTCCCCGGCGGTTGAGGAAAAGGATGTCTTGCCCTGCGGGTTGAATCTTCTGAAGAGACCGTGCATGAAGGTATTCCGATATGAGGTCTACTGCGGTTGGAGAGACGGGAACCAGTCTCTGCTTGTTTCCTTTCCCGTCTACAATCATCAATGCTTCCTTAAGGTCGATACGTGAAATCCGCACAGCCACAAGTTCCGACACCCGAAGCCCTGACCCGTAAAGAGTTTCGATGATTGCATGGTTGCGCAGGCTTTCGTCCTTGTCCGGGGGGATAGCCGCAATCATTGCGTCAATCTCCTCTACAGAAAGCACGTCGGGCAGCTCACGGTTGAGCTGTGGGGATTCGATCAGTTCCGAGGGATCGTTGACGATATACCCTTCCATTCTGAGAAATTTGAAAAAGCTTCTCATGCCGGCGATCAGGCGTGCCTGGGAGCGGGGTGAAATCCCGAGATCGCGGAGAGTGGTAAGCAGCAGGTGGAGATCTTTTTCAGCCACCTGCGTAAGAAGGATATTTCGCTCATGTAAGAAATCGAAGAGATGTGAGACGTCTACGCGATAAGCATTAGAGGTGTTTGCCGACAGGCTCCTTTCCAATACGAGATAGGCAAGGAAATCCTGCAACAACTCTTTATGGCTTTTTATCGGACGCTCGCCGGCATTGCCTTCAGGAGGGGAGTCCCAAATATCCATTGTCAGATTGTATTTATAAGATCAGAACCTCATTGAATGTCTCACCAATGCCATTTCCTTTCGAGGCACTCCCAGCACAATGCGTGTGCCGGTAAAAATCACTCCTCGGGAGATGCCGTTTTCTATGCAATCTGTCAGCCGGTCAGGGGAGTCTATCGTCATGACGGCGACTCCGTTGCCGAGTAGTTCAGAGATGGATTGCACATCGCATGAATTGCCTTCTATAAGCACAAAGTCTCCGTGCCGAGGTGTCTCCTTGCGCGAAGAAAGGGGATGACACTCCACTCCCGCACCTTCGGCGGCTGCATGAAAAGCCCGCCGGGAAGCGTGTGTCAGGAAAAGACGTTTGCTGCCTAATGCAACCAGGAGCCGCAGCAAGAGCTGCGCATCTTTCTTAAGATGTCGTGATTGCCCGGCATCAGGCGACAACAGCACATCGTCGATAAGGTCGTAGCCATAATATCCATAACCTCCGGGGCTGACGGCGGTTTTCACAAGATTGTATGCAAAAGGGGAATGGACGCCAAACCCCCGGGAATGGCGCCATCTGAGATAGGCGTTTCCTATGAAAGCAAGAGGATTCATGCCGTCATTTTTTCACGCTTTCTTTTCTGCGGGAAGAGGCGAGATGGATCACCCATATCGCAAGGGCAACAAGACAGGTGAGGTATATGACAGCTACAGAGGCTATCGCCACGGTGTTGGTGACCTTAAGCGACTGAGGATCGAATGAGAAGACTATGTCATGCTCGCCGGCAGGGACGCGGAGAGCGCGGAGCACATAGTCGGTGCGTCCTATGGGGACGTTTTTCCCGTCGATTGTCGCGGTCCAGCCCCATGGGAAATATATCTCGCTGAAGACGGCTATGTTGTCTTTCGCGCTCCTGCTCTTGTAGGCGAGACGGTTGGGTGCATAAGAAGTCTCATAGATAGTGTCGCCGGGAGTCTTGACAGTCGCTTTCCCGAGTATAGACTCAAAATTGCGGTCTGCCACGGCTTCTATCCCCGGCATGAGAGAGTCGAGTGCCGCCATCTCTTCGTTGGGGGTGGCGACGTAGGCGATGTTATCGACAAACCATGCGTTGCCGAGAGCTTCCGGATTCAACTCATATTGATCTCCGTTGAGGATATACTTGGCGTTGAGCATATTTAGCACCTGAGGATTCCCCTTGGAGATCTGGTGCGTGATAAGGTCGTTGTATCTTGTCAGCTTTGCGGCGTGATACCCCCCGATTGTCTTGTGGAAATAAGATGAGCGTGCGTCGCTGAAGCCGCCGATGTCCATTACGCGATAGTTTGAGGTGTCGGCAAGGATGGCACGGTCTGCCTCTGTCATCCTGAATGCTGTTTCGTTTGAAGAGGGGGCGACGAAGCTGTCGGAGCTGACATAACGCTTGTTGACCGGATAAAGGTCGATGAGGGTCACGGCTGTGAGGCAGCAGACGAAAAGAGCCTTGTTGGTAAATGCTTTTTTGAACCATAGGAATGTCACTCCGCAACCGAGGAGAATGAAAATGAGTGAACGGAGGCAGTCTGCGGATACAAGACTGTAGCGTGTCTCCCTTACGGCATTCCAGAGGTTGGCATATTCGGGGGCTGTGAATACTCCCATTTGTGTCAACTGTGCCACCTCCTGCTCACTGAACGGGGATCCGAACACCGAGGGGGCGATCCATCCGATAAGGCAGACAAGGATCCCGCCTCCCATTACGGTATAGATTGTCCATTTATTTTTCTGGAAGAAGCCGGGAGTCTCAACCATTTTCCTCACGCACATTGCGGCAAGAAGAGGGATGGTGAATTCCACGATGACAAGAATGCTCGCCACTGCCCGGAATTTATTGTAGCCCGGGAAATAGTCTATAAAGAAGTTTGTCAGGGGAGAGAAGTTGTGTCCCCATGAAAGGAAGATTGCAAGAAGAGATACGAGGAACAATGCCCATTTGACAGGACCGTCTACCACAAAGAGGGCAAGGATGGCGAGCATGAGGATAAACGCGCCGACATATACGGGTCCGTTTGTCATCGGTTGGTCGCCGAAATATTGCGGGAATTGGGTAAGGAACTGGCGTTCCTGAGGGGAAAGGCTTATTTCATCAGCCTTGTCTGTCTGGTCGACACTGAGCAGTTGGTTCTGTCCGCCGACAGGTTTTATTGTGGCTCCTCCCTTTACGTTTGGGATCAGAAGAGAGAAAGTCTCGTCGAGCCCGTAGCTCCACGCGGTGATTGCATCGCGGTCCATACCGGCAGTCGGGGCTGCTCCGGGCTCCGTGATTTCCGTAGCCTTGCCTCTGACGGTCTCTTTGGCATACTCCCAGGAATTGTAGAGGCTTGCCGAGTTGGCGCCTATTGCAAACGCGCCTGCAACGAGGGTGCAGCATGTGGCGAGCACCCATTGTTTCCCCTTTTGTTTTTTGATAGCGTTGTATAGCCATGCCGCCATCAGGAACAGGATTACAAACCCGAAATAATAAGACATCTGGGGATGGTTGCTTTGCAGCTGGAGTGCTCCAAACAGTGCAGCCAAGGCTGTGCCGGCAAGATATTTTCCTCTGTAGCACAGCATGATACCACCGATTGTCGGAGGGATATAGGCGAGGGTGGCAAATTTCCAGATGTGACCGGCGCCTATAATGATTATGAAATAAGATGAAAATCCCCAAGCCACGGCGGCAAAGAGGGAATTATACCATTTGCAGCCGAAACAAAGACACATGATGAAGAAGCCGAGCATCATGGAGAAGAGGAGGTTGGCAGGAGCCGGAAGCCATAGGGAGTATGCCCTTCCGATCCAGCTGAGGGTTGTGTTTGCAGGATAAGACGGGGCTATCTGGAAATTTGGCATTCCTGAGAACAGGGAGTTTGTCCATCGCGTTGATTCACCTGTCTCTTCAAAAAAAGCCTTGCCCTCCTGTCCGTTGGCAATGCCTTGCATGGTGTCGTGCTGTTGTAGCACATTCCCTTCGATGTCATCGGGGAAGAAAAATAAGAAAGCCACTACCGCAAGAAGCAGAGCAGCCAGGACGGAATAGATGTATGTCTTTTTCATCATCAAGGAATGGTTGGGGTTTGTATTTCCCCCGCCGGGAGCACAATTAAGTGCTCCCGGAAGAGGTGATGTCTCAATCAACCGGGATATAAATCTGTCGGTTCATGCTTTGTTCCAGCGAGATGAGTGTTTCAGTCCTTATCACTCCGGGGATATGCTGGATCTTGTCGTTGAGAAGCTCCATGAGGTGGAGATTATCTTGGGCATAGACCTTTATGAGCATGGAGTAAGGCCCTGTAGTGAAATGGCATTCCACTACCTCCGGGATTTTTTCGAGTTGCTGAACCACTTCGCGATACATGGGGCCTTTCTCAAGGCTGACCCCTACGTAGGTGCAGGTGTTGTATCCGAGTGATTTAGGATTAACAGTATAGCCCGAGCCGGTGATCACCTTCATTTCGATCAGGCGCTGGATGCGCTGGTGGATTGCTGCACGGGAGACTCCGCATTCGATCGCAACATCTTTAGATGCGATACGTGCGTTCTTCATGATAATGTTTAGAATTTTTTTGTCTAAGTTGTCGATACGATCCATGGTTGAAGATTTAACAAAGTTAGAGAGATAGATGTGTGTTAGTAGTGCAAATTTATCATAAATTTTGGAAATATGCAAAAATTAGGATAATTTTTTAGCAATTTGCTTTAAAAAAGTGCCGGGATTGTTTGTGATAGGGGATAAATGCAAACGAGGGGAAATCCGCTCAGTGGCTTATTCCTGCTCTTGAACGGGCGAAGGCGGCGGATATCCATGCGGTGATTATGCCTATGACTGCTACGGGGATCAATGCCACAAAAAGGTCTGACCATTCCACAATGACAGGATAAGCCTGGATCACGAGAATGTCGGGGTCTCCTCCAAGTTTTATCAATCCGAATTTTTCCTGGATAAGACACAGTGCGACTCCGAGAATTATTCCTCCGATCCCCCCGGCAAGACTTACGTATATACTCTCCCACCAGAATGTTTTCCCGATCTGCCGGCGGTTCATGCCGAGTGCTGACATTGTCGCCATAGACGATTGCTTCTCTATTATGAGCATGCATAGGGTGCTTATGATATTGAAGGAGGCGATCAGGAGTATGAAAATCAGAAGTAGGAAAGTCATCCATTTCTCAATGTTGACCATTCTGAAATGAGTTTCCTGCTGCTGGAAACGGTCTTTCACTACAGCTTTTTCACCAAGGGTTCTGCTTATTTCAGCGGCTACGTCCGATATGTCGGCATCCGGGTCGGTGTCGATCTCGATGGCGGTGGCTTCGGTGGTGTATTGGAAAAGCTCGCGGGCGGTTGAAATGTCGCAAATGACAGTGTTTTCGTCATATTCGCTCTGTAAAGACTGGAATATGCCGCCCACGGATACTGAATCTGTAAGGAAAGAAGCCATGGGGTTTGAAAGATTGACTCTCCCTTCACGTCGTGGGGCAAACAGGAAGAGTCCCTCGGTGCCGGCACCGGTGCCAAGCTGTTGCGCCACCCCTACCGACACGGCTGCGTCGTCGGGGGAATAGCCGGCGATGCCTTCTCCATTTACAAAAAGGGAATCGATTTCAGTTATTTCTGAATATATATCAGGTACGACTCCACGTAGTGTGATCGGCATCTCTTTTGCATTGTATATGGCAAGGGCATTGTCTGTGACTGTCGGCATTGCGGTGCCGACACCATCTATTTTCCCGATGATATTGATAAGGGAGTCGGCATCTGCAAAAGTCTTTCCGGTTGCCGGAGTCACGAGCACGTCGGGGGCGAGGAGGTCGAGAGTGTCGGAAAGGAGCCCCTTGAAACCGTTGAATACCGACAAGACACAAACAATGGCGGCGGTGGCAATAGCCACCCCCACCACAGATATGATAGAGATAGCGCTCACTGCGCTATGAGATTTCGGTGCCCTGAGATAGCGCCAGGCTATCCTTGCAGGGAGTGATCCGATTTTCATTCCTCTTCAGATTTCTCTTCTTCTTTATCTTTTTTAGGGCCGAGAAGACGGTCGATATTGTCGATATAGTCGAGTGAGTCGTCAAGATAGAACTGTAGGTCGGGGCATTTGCGAAGGGTCTGCTTCACGGCCTGTGCAAGTTCATATCTTACGGTTTTCGATTGCTTCTTTATATTTTCGAGAATGCCGGCAGCCTTGTCAGCGGGGAATATGCTGAGATAGGCTTTGGCAATGCTGAGGTCGGGGCTTACTCTGACGGCGCTGACCGACACGAGCACGCCACCGAGAGCCGCGGTCTGGCGGCGGAATATTTCGCTCAGTTCCTTTTGCAGGAGTCGGGCGATTTTGGCTTGGCGTTTTCCTTCCATATGGTTTCTAAATTTTGGTTATTTAAATAACGCGCTTTCGGCGATTATCGTTTACGGGGGCTCCAATCGTATCAAAAAAAAGATATGGTGCCTTATTTGATCTTGCGGAGAATTGTGAGCCCGTCGCGCAGCGGGAGAATGGCGGTCTCCACCCGCGGATGGTTTGCCACAAGATCGTTGAAATCCATTATCCCTTGGGTCTGTGCCGAATGGCGGCATGTCTCGACCACGTGTCCGTCCCATAGGGTGTTGTCGGCAAGGATATATCCCCCGGTCTTCACAAGGTCTATCGCACGGTTGAAATAGTCAACATATTTACGCTTGTCGGCATCAATAAATATCAGGTCGAATTCTTCGTTGCCCCATTGTTGCATCACCGTCATTGCATCGCCTATGTGTAGGCACACTTTTTTGCCATGGGGGGAAGATGCAAGGTTCTCGCGAATGAAATCTTCAAGTTCGTCGTCAACCTCGATAGTGTCGATGACGGCTCCTTCGGGCATCCCTTCTGCAATGCATAATGCCGAGTATCCTGAAAAGGTGCCCAGTTCAAGCGCTCTTTGTGGTTGCATCATGGTGGTCAGCAACTTCAGCATGCGCCCCTGGATATGTCCCGAGCACATGCGTCCATTTACGAGCCTGAGGTTGGTGAGCCGGTCTATCCGGTACAGCTCTTCCGGTTCGGGGCTTATGTGGGAGTTTATGTAATTGTCAAGTTCCGGAGTCATCAGTGTGCGTTGAAGTAGCGGAGTGCAAGTTCGTAACCGCGCATGCCGAACCCGCAGAGCATCGCCTTGCAAGACGGGGCGGTTACAGATTTGTGGCGGAATTCGTCGCGGGCGTGTATGTTTGATATGTGGACTTCCACTACCGGCAGCTGAATTGAAGAGATGGCGTCGGCTATAGCGTAGGAATAGTGGGCGTATGCGCCGGGGTTGATTACGATCCCTTCGCATCCGGGAGTGTCGTAGCCGAGTGAATGAATCTTGTCGATTATCTCCCCTTCGCAGTTTGACTGGAAATATTCGATCTCAGTATGCGGGAAAGTGAAGCGAAGTTCCGAGAGGACATCCTCGAATGTCCGGGAGCCGTATATTTCGGGTTGCCGCTTTCCGAGGAGGTTTAGGTTGGGTCCGTTGATTATGCAGATCATGTTTTGGGGATTAAAAAGGATGGTATAGGCAAAAGCTGCGCTTTTGAACGGAACAGCTCCGCGCTTTGGAGATTCCTTCGGGGGAGGGGTATATGCGAAAAAAAGAGGAGCAGGAAACCTAAGTTTACGCTGCTCCTCTTCCTCTCTCCTCGGCGGTGCGGACGGGACTTGAACCCGCGACCCCATGCGTGACAGGCATGTATTCT
>CAMTMX010000127.1 GCA_947073495.1 uncultured Porphyromonadaceae bacterium | reverse complement strand
ACTAAGGTAGTCATTTTTTGCCTTAGTAACTACTTCCTATTTTTATTTTTGCCCAAAACGTTTAGGACAATATTGGAGTGAAATGCAATGTGCGTTTCCCGGAAAGTACCAAAAGGTTGATAAATAATGTCTCGCCTGATGAATTGGCAAAAGGGTGGGAGATTTTGAGTTCGCAGGAAATGGATAATGCCGTAAGGGATTGTCTTGAATTGAGGATAAGATACAACCTAAGTGACTGGGCATATTTCCTTATGCTAAATGAAATAAGTGGAAAATATTGCGATGACATAAACAGTGCCACATTATTGGCAGCATACCTATATAGTCAGTCAGGATATCAGATGAGACTTGCCAACGATAACGGAAGATTGTGTATTCTTTTCGGCAGCAGACACAGGATATATAATCATCCCTATTTTGTGATGGATGGAGTAAATTTTTATCCATACGGAGAGGTTTCGGAAAAATTAAGTATATGTAATGGTGCTATGAAGGGAGAGACCCCGATGTCGCTGCTTATTACGGGAGAGCAAATGCTCGGATCTCGAATGTCTGAATCAAGGGTTATCCGGTCGGAACGGTATCCTGATATGTATGTCAATTCGCAGGTATATAATGAATTGATTGATTTTTATAATACATTTCCGACTTCCGAACTGGATGGAAACTTTATGACCAGGTGGGCGATGTATGCTAACACACCTCTTTCTCAAAAGACAAGAGACATTTTATATCCCGGTTTAAAAAAGTCGATAGAAGGTCTCTCTGTAGAAATGGCTGCAAACAAACTTTTGAATTGGGTGCAGACCGGATTCGTATATGAGTATGATGATAAAGTATGGGGACACGACCGGGCTTTCTTTGCAGAAGAAACTCTTTATTATCCTTATTGCGACTGTGAGGACAGATCGATATTGTATTCCCGTCTCGTAAGGGATTTGTTGGGACTTGACGTAGCTCTGATATATTATCCGGGTCATCTTGCGACAGCTGTATGTTTTGATGGAGAAGTCAGGGGTGATGCAATGATAATAAACGGAAAGAGATTCATCGTATGTGACCCGACATATATGGGTGCTCCGATCGGTGCCCAGATGCCGGATCTTGAATATGATAAAGCCCAGGCAATAGTCTTGAACAAGTAATAGTGAATTTAACAACGGCTCCGTCAGAACCCGCACAACGTCTGACGTAGCAATAAGCAGAAGATTGTTGCATCCGGTTTTCTGGCGGCTAATAATAGCCGGGTTATTATTGGTTAAAGGTCAAAAGAAAATATTGAACATAAGGACATAAGGATAAGGGTCAAAAGGAAATGTTGAACAGAAGGACATAGGGACAGAAGATTAAGGGTCAAAAGGAAATATTAAACAGAAGGACAAAGGGACAGAAGGTTAAGGAATATAAGTGGATATGGCTCAAAAGAACAAATGATTGGCAAAAGAACAAGTGGGGTAGATTAAAGTAGGATTTGGGTGTGTCTTTTTGGTGGTTTGATTGTTTTTTATTAAGTTTGCAATGTAATGATGCTGAAATATTAGAATATGTTGTCAAGCTATCAATGCATACAAAAATTAAAAGAAGTGGCTCCTTATATACAAGAAAATTTTGGAGTTAGAACGATGCGTCTGTTTGGTTCGATGGCGAGGGGGGATAATCGTGAAGACAGTGATGCTGATATATATGTTGAAATGGATCCTGTTTTTTCAAAAGTCTTAGGACTTAAATCTTTTTTGCAGAATCATCTCGGGATTATTGTCGATTTGGTTAGGAAACATTCGAGACTTGACTCATATCTATTAAAAGAAATTGAACAGGATGGAATCACAATCTTTTGATAACGATAAGCTTTTAAACGAATTATAGCATTTGATTTCGGCTATCAATCGTTTATTGGAATCAGTTTAGAATGGCTTATATGGGGCGCTGTATGATGGACATAAGGATATAAGGACAGATGATTAGGGATAGAGGGGGATAGGAAACAAAAGAACAAAGAGGCAGAGGTGTACTGATTGTAGATTGTTGTAAGTCTAAATTTATGTTCTTTCGTTCCAAGGAGGGATTGTCTTTCGTCAGCAAAGGACTGGCAAAGATATATCATATCGTCTGGGATAAACTTTCGCGTTTCCTTATTATTTTCAAGAAAGCCAAATATACTGCGGAGCAGTTTACCCCGGAGGATATATTGGCATTCCGTGAGTTCGTTATCAATGAATACAAATATGAAGATAAACATAAGGCTATGTATGGCAACTTGCCAAAAACATCAGTGCCGACCAAGCAGGCGAGTATAAACACCGCCTATGTATGCCACGGGGCTACATGAGGTTGGCAGTAGTGCGGTAGAACATTACTCGATGCTCGAGATTAGAGACTTGTTCACTCTGCTGTGCGCTGCTTTCAATCAGCCTCAATATCAGGTTGAGAAACAACTAAATATCCTCCTTGATGAGAAAAATGTGGAGGATGATGGCTCAAAAGCAACTGCGTAATAAACTTTTTGACGGAATATAGTGTTGGAATTTTGTGATAAGCAAAATATTTACTATCTTTGCAAACACAAAGGGTAGTTTCCCTTGAAAGAAATACTTCGCTTGCGCGAGCAACGATTTTAGGGATCGGTTTTGCCCGGTCGGAAAGAGCAGTCGAAAGGCCGCTCTTTTTTATTTGCCTATTCGATGTGCTAATGAGGTATCACTTTCTGCCACAGCAACACACCATTATCTTGAAAAATATTGTGTTTTACAGCTTCGTATGAGGGGTTGTTCCCCCTAATATAAAATCGGCAATAAATTCAATTTATTGCCGATTTTATATTAGGGAGGATTGATGTGTCCTGATGAGGGTTAGACGGGGTCTACGTCGTAATAGATCTGGGAGGTGCGGATTGCCGGGTCGGCAGCTATGGAGGCGGTGATCTGACGGAGAAGGTCTTTCACTTTTTTCATTGAGGCTCCCGCCTCTACTTTCAGCATGATGGATTGGAGATACCATGTCGCCACCCGGGAAACGAATGGTTTTTCAGGTCCCAACACTCTTTCCCCGAATACCTGACGCATTGCCTTTGCCAGTGTCACGGCTGCATGGTCGCATGTCACGGCGTCTTTGTTTTTCAGGTAGATGTTGATCACTTTTGTGAAGGGAGGGTAGGCGAATTTCGCACGATCTTTGATCTCTGCCTTATAGTATGAATCGTAGTCGTGCGCCTTTACGTATTTAAGTACTTCATGGTCGGGATTGACGGTCTGTATCACTACGGATCCTTTCTCTTTGCGCCGTCCCGCACGTCCTGCAACCTGTTCGAGCATGTTGTATGCCCTCTCGTTGCTTCTGAAATCGGGGAAGTTGAGCAATGTGTCGGCATTAAGAACGCCAACCGTTCTCACATCTCCGAAATCGAGACCTTTCGACACCATCTGGGTGCCTACAAGAATATCTGTCTCATGCCGGGCAAATTCCTCAATTATTTCCTGATATGCATCTTTGTTGCGGGTCGTGTCAAGGTCCATCCGGGCGACACGATATCCGCTGAACTCCTCATGTAGCTCTTCGGCGATACGTTCGGTGCCATATCCGAAAATGCGGATCCCGTTCTGACCGCATGCCGGGCATAGTTGAGGGAGTGTGCGGGTAAAGCCACAATAATGACAGCGAAGGAGGGCAAGATTCTTATGATAGACCAAAGAGACATCGCAATTCTGACATTTCGGTGTCCAGCCACACTGGTCGCAAACAACTACCGGAGCAAACCCGCGCCGGTTCTGGAACATTATCACCTGCTTTTTGTCGGCAAGTGTGTTGAGAATCCTTTTTCTCAGCGGGGAAGAGAGGATACCTTTCACCTCCTTTTTCTTCCTCATCTCTTTCATGTCGACAATCTTCACATCCGGAAGGGTGGCACCATCGAAGCGTTCGGATAATGTCACAAGTCCGTATTTACCGTTAGTAGCCTTGAAGTAGGTTTCTACTGACGGTGTCGCAGACCCTAACAAAGACTTTGCACCATGCATTCCGGCAAGAACCAAAGCAGCGTCGCGTGCATTATACCGTGGCGCAGGATCATATTGTTTGAAAGATGCCTCATGCTCTTCATCCACTATTATCAGACCAAGACGGGCAAAAGGAAGGAATACGGATGAACGCACCCCCAACACTACGAGAGGTTCGTTTGTTGTCAGGAGTCTTCTCCAGATATCCACCCGTTCTGAATCGGAAAATTTCGAATGGTAGACGAGCAGCCGCTTGCCGAACACTTTCCTGAGACGGTCAGACAATTGAGTGGTAAGAGAAATTTCCGGGACAAGAAACAATACCTGATTCCCTTGATCAAGAGTCTTGGCGATCAGGTGGGTGTAGACTTCTGTCTTTCCTGATCCGGTGACACCATGAAGAAGTTGCACCTGATGTTTTTTGAACCCTTCAGTTATTTCAATGAGTGCTTTTGATTGGGATTCAGAGAGAGGCGATAATTCAATCGGTTTGTCGTTGGTGTTTGCTCCGAATCGGTTTATGCTTTTCTTTACAACCTGCATTATCCCCTTTTCGACGAGGGCACGCAAGACAGCAGGGGAGACACCGGAAACTTCAAGCAGTTTGTCACGCTCCACATCTTTCAAATCTCCTGTGGGCGACATCCATCCTGAAAGGTCAAGATAGGCGATCAATGCTTTTTCCTGTTGACGGGATCTTGTGACAAGTCCGAAACATTCATGGAGCCTGTCGGAGTCTCCACGTTCGAAAGCAAGGCGCACATATGTAGTCTTCTTGGCACGATACCTTTCCACCACCTTCTCATCGATCTCCACAATACCCGCTTCCATAAGCCGGTTGACGAGGGACGCTACATTCTTATATCCGGTTTCCCCTTCAATCTCGGAAATCTTCATCCTTTTCTTTTCCTGAAGATGCTGAATAATCACAGCCTGACGTTCCGACATCTTAAACGGATTGGTTTCATCCGGCTCATAGTCGGGATTCAGGGAGAGGAAAGTCTCGCTTTCAGGTTTCAGACCGGTCGGTACGGCAGCTTTGAAGACATCGCCAGGGGCACAAAGATAATAGTCCGCTATCCAATGCCAGAGTTTCAGCTGGGGATAGCGGACTACAGGTGATGAATCAAGTACCGCCATCAGAGGTTTCACGTCATAACCTTTCGGTTCGTTCGAGTGAAGACACTCCACTATGGCAGTGTAGTATTTCTTTTTGCCGAATTGTACGAGTACACGCGACCCGACCTGAACCTCCGCAGCCATTTCATCAGGGATGGCGTATGTGAAGGTGGAATAAAGGGGAAGTGGGAGTATTACTTCGGCAAACAAGGGATTGATCAGAATAGATAAGCCACGTTGATAAATCCACCGCGATTTTGGGCGGAATAATTATCAAGCTTGATTGTACGCACCTGATAACTGATTCCCCAGGAATATCCTCCTGAAATCTGCCAGTGTTCAAACAACTCCACACCGGCGCCGCACTGCATCGCCACAGATCCTGCCGGATGTTCGATGGCGGGAGCATCGTTAGTGCCGACGGTGAAGCTGAACACCGGACCGCCAAACACGAACGGAGCGAGAGTCCGTTCGAAACCATTCATGCGAGTCCATTTGAACCGGAGATTAAAGGGAATTTCGATTGTGTGCATCCAGACGTTCTGGTTTTTGATGCCGTCGGAAGCCCATACCTCATGTTCTCCGAAATCTACGTGTGCTCCGTGGAGATTATATCTGAGTCCGAGGTCGATACCGAATCCGATACCGGGAATCATTATTTCGCCCATCACACCTGCCTGACCTCCGGTCAGCATAGAGGTTTTCGCGAGATCCTGCTTCCAATGGAAAGTAGAGAAGTTGACTCCTACTGCAGGTCCCCAGCGGAATTCCGCTGAAGCAGTTAGTGCAGAAGCGAGAATGACTGCCAGGATAAAGATTTTCCTAAACATTTTAGATCAGTTATGTTGCGTATAGAAAAAGATATGATCAGAAAAGCCAAGCGGCTGTCACTGTCCAATAGTTGTTTTTAACTTTTACATCTTTTTGAGCATCCACCCAATGGTCGGCGATATTGTTGACACCGAAACCATAAGCACCGGAGATCTGAAGATGCTTGATAAGTTCAAATCCAAGACCGATGTTCCAAGCCACCTGACAGGTCTTTGTCTTGAATGCATCAATAGAGTTCTTGTCAAGTTTGAAAGCGAAAGAAGGACCGGTGAATAAATAGGGTGTGAACACAGAGCCTATAACCGGAAGTCCGAACTTATATTTGAGATTAAGAGGAATTTCAAGGAAGTTTTTGTTGTAAGACACTTTTTCTCCGTCCGGGCCCTCAAGTTTTGAACCCATGTGGGTGTACATTGCCGAGAGGTCGAAGCATAAACCAATGAGAGGCACCTGGAATTCTGTCATTACACCGAGAGTTGTGCCACACTTGTTATCATCAGTGAAATTTTGAGACATGTTGGAAAGGTGTAGACTGTTGAGGTTGAGACCTGCCTTGACACCGAAACGGAACTGTGCTTGCGCTGCCCCCATGCCGAAAACGGCGAGGAGAAGTACGATGAGAACTTTCTTGTAAGATTTCATACGTTTAGCTTTGATTATTTATAATTATTACTGAAATACTGCTTTATTTTATCTTCAATTTGGATGAAAACCGCAGTCCATTCAAGTGCAAAGTTAATAAAAACTTTTAAATAGATGAAAAATGTTGCGATTAAGGGGATTTCGGGCGGTGAATTTTGTTTAACTTTGCAAGATGAATGTGGTGTGGACAGATCCCGCACCCGAAACAAAAAGATATTTCAATAAAGATGGAAGATATAATAGAAAACAACGCTGCGGAAACTGAAGCTAAAAACGTTGCAGAAGATCCAACATTTGCCGATGAAAGGAAGGCGGAAGTGGAGAGGGTGGAAAATGATGCAGACGAAGTGATGCGTATCACGGAGCGGGCAATTGAAATGCTGAGAACAGTCTATGATCCGGAAATACCGGTGAATGTCTATGACCTCGGTCTCATATATAAGATAGATTATGAGCCGGACACGAAAACCTTGCATGTGGAAATGACTCTCACAGCACCCGGTTGCCCGGCGGCAGACTTTATTATGGAAGATGTCCGTCAGAAACTAATGAGTGTGGAAGGACCGCAGAAGGTAGACCTCCGTCTTGTCTTTGAACCCGTTTGGACACAAGACATGATGAGCGAAGAGGCAAAACTGGAACTCGGCTTCATGTGATTTAGTCGGAAAACAGCTATATTATAATTCGCGAAAGGAAAAGTGTTTAAAATATGACATGAAGACCTATTTTCTTAGTGACCTGCATTTAGGGGCACCTTATTTCCCGGATTCACATGAAGCGGAAAAAAGGGTGGTGGCGTTTCTTGATTCTATCAAGAATGATGCCGATGCGATCTATCTTTTGGGAGATGTGCTCGACTATTGGTATGAGTATAGGTATGTCGTGCCGAGAGGTTTTGTGCGCTTTTTCGGGAAACTTGCGGAATTGTCAGACTCCGGGATTAAAATAACATGGGTCATAGGCAATCATGATATCTGGATATTCGACTATCTTCCCAATGAACTCGGGATAAGGGTGATTGACGGTTCTCTGACCGAGACTATACACGGGAAGACTATATTCATGACCCATGGGGATGGTGTTGGTAAACTCCCTACAGGTTTCCGGTTTATCAGGAGTGTGTTCAGAAATAAGGTCTGTCAACGGGCATTCAGTGCTATCCATCCGAGATGGACAGTGCCCTTTGCATATAATTGGAGCCGGCATAGCAGGAAGACGGGAGAAGAGAGGGGTGTGCCCGACACGAAGCTTTTAGCCGGTATCCGTAATTTTGCTAAGGAGTATCGTCAGGATCATCCTGAGGTGGATTATTTCATGTTCGGCCACTTGCATGTGTTGAGCAGGGAAGTGATAAACAATGGGTGTGAAATTATAGTGCTTGGGGAGTGGATAAGAACATTTAGCTATGCAGTTTTAGATGAAAATGGGTTAAAATTGTTGAAATGGGGGGGGATTTAATATGTTTTACAACATGTTTCTTACATTTTGGCAAAAAAGATTTGGTCAGTCCATAATAAAGTGATAACTTTGCACCGAACCTAAAAACAATCTTTTTTACCTTAAGATTTT